>JASHXJ010000273.1 GCA_030043595.1 Trebonia sp. | reverse complement strand
AGCACGAAGGCGCCGCCGATCAGGTCGGCGAGGAAGGCCAGCGGCAGGGGCTCGTTGGTGATCACCGGGACGATGACCGACACCGTCAGGTAGCAGGCGAACGCGACGAACGGGGCGCCGCGGAACACCCAGGACGCCTGGTCGCTGACCGCGCTGCCCTTGCGCAGCAGCTTGCCCAGGTCACGGTAGGGCTGCAGCACGCTCGGGCCGCGCTTGGAGCCGACGATCGCCTCGGCCCGCGCCATCGCCCCGGCGTACAGCGGGGCGAGGGTGACGACGACCAGGCTCTGCAGAACCTGGATCAGCTCAGGCACTTCACCGAACCTCCCCTGCTCATCCGACGCGGGACACGCCTTGCAGGTAGAGGCCATCAGCCGGTCCGTACCGGCGGCACGCGAGCCTCATCGCGTAATCAGTTCTCACGATACATGGCGATTTTACCGGGAGCCAGTGACAGACTGCGGGCATGAGCGACGGCCCGCCGAAGCTGACGATGCTTAACCTGGTGGTCGCCGACATGCGCGCCAGTCTCGATTTCTACCGGCGGCTGGGTACCGTCGCCTCCGGGGAGGCGGACGGCCCGCATGCGGAGCTGAGCATGCCCGACGGCTTCAGCCTGGAGCTGGACACGGCCGAGTCGGCCCGGCTATGGCACGCCGGAGTCCGCGCCGATCCCGGCACCGGCCATGTCGTCATCGGCTTCGCGCTTGCGTCGCGGGAGGCGGTCGACGCGCGCTACGCGGAGCTCACCGCCGCCGGGTACGAAGGACGGCAGCCGCCCTTCGACGCGTTCTGGGGCAGCCGGTACGCCATCGTCGCCGACCCGGACGGCAACGACGTCGGGCTGATGAGCCCCGCCGAGGAGTCGATGCGGACCTGGCCGCCGCGAGAGTCCCCCGGCCCCTGAACGCGGCCTCCTCGTGCGGCCGGCCCTGGTCACCGGCGCCATCCGGTGACAAAATGCGGTCATGGGGGGTTCCGCGGACAACCCGGGACGGCAGTTCGCCGCCGCGTGGCAGGCCGCCACGGCCGCGCTGGGCCAGTGGCGCAAGCAGGTGACGGCAGCGACCGCCGAGGCCATGGACAAGCTTGATCCGGCGGCCCGTGCCGCGGTCCAGGCGGCGGTCCAGGCCGCGCGGTCGGCGCTCGCCGGGAACTGGGGCAGCTCCTCCTGCCAGTGCCCGTGCGCCACCGCGCACCCGGCGGACACCGGCGTGTGCGACGGCAACGCGATCCTGACACGGCGGCTGGGCGGAGTGGACATGCAGCTGTGCGCGCCCTGTGCCGTCGCCCAGGGCGTCGCCGAGATGCCCGGCTAAGTCAGCCGGTCAAGGCACTCATCGCTTGTCGCCCGCCCCTTGAAGTGATAACTCTCCTGGAGCTCATTGAAGTCCGCTCGCATCTGGCCTGGCAGCATGAGTTCGGTCGTGTAATCGTTCGATATCGGCCTGACCATCCGGGCGGCCTGGTCCAGCCATTGTTCACCGGAAAGCGATAGGCCTAGCCAGTCGACCACGGACTGCAGCGTCTTTCTTGGCTCGTTGATGAGGTCCTCGAGCCGCAGCTCCATGAGGCGCGACCCCAGCCGCGACCGCCATGTGTCTACCTCACGCACGGATAGCAGCCACTCATAAGCGGCCCGCTTTTCATCCGTGGTGAGCTGCGCTACCTCATCGGGATAATAGCCTGCTGCGCTTCCGTCCGCAGCGAGGGCGGTCCATTTCGCGCCGTTGACGCCCCACCAGTTATTCAGCGGCGGGCGGAATGCCATGGGCCTGTCTCCTGATGCCTTGCGCTCGATCGAGCGCACGACCTCAGCGCCGTCGCGCACGATGTGCACGAACCGGGCGCTGGGGGCTATGGCGTCAAGGAAGCCGAGGCGAAGCGCGTTCACCGGGCTCTTTTCCACGAGAGTGAAGCCGCGCGGCGGCGACATGAGCCGCTGGAAACGGATCCTGGTCTCCCCGGTGACCGAGCGGGAATCCAGCATGCAGTGATGCTCGCCGTGCTTATAGAGCTGAAGGAAGTCCGTGGCCGGGTGGACAGCCGCCCACAGGTCGTACGGTTCGCAGACGTACTTGACCCTGGGGTGCTTGCCGATAAGCTGGCCGAGCAGCGTCGTCCCCGACCGTCCGCAGCCGATGATGAACACGGGCGAAAAGCCATCGGCGGCAGGCAGCAGCGTGAGCCTTGCGCGCGCCTGGCTGCTTACGCCTCTGGCAAAGTAATAAGTGGTCCGCGCCAGCGGCTCAGCAAGTCCAGGAATAAAAGCGACGAACTTCGAGCGATACGTAGTTGTCATGTTGCCTTCTACACTGGGCACTCGGATCGATGTGAATTCCCCACCTGCGCGGCGACACGTGTGTAATCATCGCCTTTTCGCGATCGCGCTTTTCTTGCCCCGCAACGAATCTTGCCCCGCATCGAATTCCTGCGCCTCCCGCTCGGCGCTGCCCGCGTGGGCAGGACACAACATAGCACGGCAACGTGACCAGGGGAGGTGTATGAGAAATGATCTCAGGATCTGTTATTATTTAGGCGGTAATTGCCCCTGATTGTCAATTAAGTCACTTTTCCGCGGCGTGATACGCGGCCACGGGGAGTACGCGGTGCACGCGGGTCGCGCGGGTCGCGCGGCAGG
>JASHXJ010000033.1 GCA_030043595.1 Trebonia sp. | reverse complement strand
TCACCGACGACTGCCGCGAGTGCGCGATCTCGTCTTTCACCGTCGGGTTGCGGCTCAGCTCCGGCACGGACACCAGGCTGAGGAACGGCAGGATCAGCTGGTTCAGGGCCGGTACCGCGCTGTGTGCGAATATCACGCAGCGATCCGCGGCGACTCCGGTCGCCAGGTAGTCCAGCACCAGCTGCGTGCCGACGTCGGTTACCTGGCCGGCTGTATCCCGGTCGGTGAGCACCTGGTAGTCGGCGATGCAGATGAACAGCTCGGCGCCTGCCTCCTGCAGGCGCACCCGGTTCTCCAGGGTGCCGAAGTAATGGCCGACGTGCAGCGGCCCGGTCGGCCGGTCCCCGGTCAGGATGCGGAACTGGCCGGCGTCCTGCGCGATCCGCGCCTCCAGCTCGGCCGACCGGCGGTGCGTCGCTCTCATTGTTGCTGTTATCACGGGATCCTCCCTGACTGCGGGACGACCCCTGACGTCAGCAAAAAAGGCCGCCCTCGGCGGACGGCCTTTGTCAGCTCTGTCGGCTGCCAGCTGTGTCAGCGCGCGTTCGTCAGCAGTGGCCGTCCCTACGCGGGACGCCACCAGCCGGCGCACGCTGCACAACGCATGCTTCTAGGTTACCGGATTCCGGTCGTGAAAAGCTGGCGTCATGGAGTACACGCATCTAGGCCGCTCCGGCCTGTCCGTAAGCCGCCTCTGCCTCGGCACGATGAACTTCGGCTCGCTCACGCCGCCCGGCGAGGCACACGCGATCCTGGACCACGCGCACGAGCTGGGAGTCAACTTCTTCGACACGGCCAACACCTACGGCCGCGCGCAGAGCCCGCCCGGCCAGGTCGCGAAGAACCCGCAGTCGCACGCCGGGTGGACCGAAGAGATCCTCGGCGAGTGGTTCGCGCAGGGCGGCGGCCGGCGCGAGCGGACCGTGCTGGCGACAAAGCTCTACGGCGACATGGGAACGTGGCCGAACGAGGGCAAGCTGTCGGCGCTGAACATCCGCCAGGCGTGTGACGCCTCGCTGCGCAGGCTGCGCACCGACCACATCGACCTGTACCAGATGCACCACGTCGACCGGGGCACCCCGTGGGAGGAGATCTGGCAGGCGATGGAGGTGCTCGTCGCGCAGGGCAAGGTCATCTACGTGGGCTCGTCGAACTTCGCGGGGTGGCACATCGCGCGCGCTTGCGAGACGGCGCGGGCACGCGGGCTGACCGGGCTGGTCAGCGAGCAGTCGCTGTACAACCTCATGACCCGCGACATCGAGCTCGAGGTGCTGCCCGCCGCGATCGCCTACGGGGTGGGCGTGATCCCGTGGTCGCCGCTCGAAGGCGGGCTGCTCGGCGGCGTGCTCAGGTCCGAGCGCGAAGGCCGGCGGCGGCTGGCGGGCCGGGCGAAGGCGCTCGTCGACCGGCACCGGGAGCGGATCGAGGCGTACGAGGACCTGTGCGACAAGGTCGGCGAGGAACCCGCGAACGTGGCGCTGTCCTGGCTGCTGCACCAGGGCGGGGTGACCGCGCCGATCATCGGCCCGCGCACGCTCGCCCAGTTCGACGCCGCCCAGCGCGCGCTGGCCATCACGCTCGACGCGGAGATCCTGGCCGCGCTCGACGGGATCTTCCCCGGCTACCAGCCTGCCCCGGAGCACTACGCCTGGTGAGCACGCGGGCCGCGCGGCTGCTGCGCGACCGTTCGGGCGGCCAGCGGGTCACGAACATCGAGCTGTTCTTCGACCTGGTGTACGTCTTCGCGGTCACGCAGCTGTCGCATTTCCTGCTGCGCTACCCGACCGCGGCCGGCGCGCTGCAGGCGGCGCTGCTGCTCGCGATGGTGTGGCTGATCTGGGCCTATACCACCTGGGTCACCAACTGGATGGACCCCGAGCGCATCGAGGTCCGCCTGCTGCTGATCGCGGGAATGCTGATCAGCCTCGCGATGTCCGCGGCGCTGCCGCACGCGTTCGCCGGATGGGGCTGGGTGGTGGGCGCCGCGTACGCCGCCCAGCAGATCGGCCGCAGCACCTTCATGGTGCTGGCGCTGCGCGGCCCGCTGCAGCGGAACTTCGAGCGGATTCTCGCCTGGTGCGTGGTCAGCGGGATCTTCGCGGTGGCCGGCGGCCTGGCCGGGGGCACCGCCAGGGACGTGCTGTGGGTGCTCGCGGTCGGCACCGACGTGACCGGCGGCCTCGCCGGGTTCGCGACGCCGGGACTCGGCCGGTCCCGCACGCTGGACTGGACGATCGAGGGCGGTCACTTCGCCGAGCGCTGCCAGGCGTTCATCCTCATCGCGCTCGGCGAGTCGATCGTCATCATCGGCGCCACGCTGTCCGGGGCCGCGCACGTCACGGCCACCACGGCCGGCGCGTTCGTGGTCGCGTTCGCCGGTGCGGTGGCGCTGTGGTGGCTGTACTTCGACAGTTCGGCGGGCGCGAGCGCGCGGGTCATCGCCGCCTCGGATGACCCCGGACGGCTCGGCTCGTACGCCTACCACCTGATCCACCCGGTGATGGTGGCCGGCATCATCGTCAGCGCGGCCGCCGACGAGAAGATCCTGTCGATGCCGTCGACCGCGAGCGCGCCGGCCGCCTGGATGATCCTCGGCGGCCCGGCGCTGTTCCTCGCCGGGCACGCCGCGTTCAAGTTCGTGGTCTGGCGGGTCGTGCCGTGGACCCGGCTGGCCGGCATCGCCGTGCTGGCCTTGCTCGGGCTGGCGGCTGCCGCCGTCCCGGAGATCGCCCTGGCCGCCTGCGCGGCCGCGGTAGTCGCCGCCGTGGCGGCGCTGGACCGGCGTGCAGGCCATCGTTAGGACGTGCACTGCCGGGTATCCCACACGCCGGTGAGGAAGACGTCGAACTCGCCGACGGCATCGACCCCGAACGACCCGGGGAACGTGACGGTGGTGCGTTCCGCGTTCGCCCCTGGCACCGGGTAGGGCGGTATCTGCCCGTCCCGGAAGACCGTGATCCGCAGCACCTCGTGCCGGGGAACCCGTGCCGGGTACAGCGTGAAATACAGGCCGTTGCGTGCGGGGTCGGCCGTGCGGAAGCTCACTTCGCCGGGCAGCTGGAAGATCCGCATGCCGCTGACCGTCTGGAAGTCCGGGGCCAGGCACGCCCGTGGCAGCGTCAGCAGCGTGTCGTAGCTGATGGTGACACGAGCGCCGTCGGCGGCGAGCTTGCGCTCCAGCGCGGGCAGGTCGCGCAGCGCGCGGATCGTCACGCTGATCGACCCATCGGGATGCTTCTGCACCACCCACGCCGTCAGGGTGGCGTCGTGCGCGGCGCCGCTGGAGCCGACGCTCGCGGCGGAGATGCCAAGACCGGCACCCAGACCCGCGCTGAGGGCCACCGCGAGGGCACCGACGGCCAGCCGCCCGCGCTGCCTGCGCTGCCTGCGGTCCCGTAGGCAGCGGCCCCGCTCGATGATCACGTCCGCCGGGGCATTCATCCGGACCGGAGCGAAACAGTCCCGCACCGCGGTCATCAGGTCGTTGTCGTTCATCGCCATGACTCCTCATGAATCGTTGGGCAGAACTGCGCGCGCAGCGTGGCTATGGCGCGCGCGAGATGCGCAGTGACCGTGCCGGGCGCGATGCCTAGCGTCTCGGCGGTCCGCGCGGTGTCCATGTCAAGGAACAGCCGCAGCGCGACGACCTGCCGCTGCCGGGCGGGCAGCCGCAGCAGGGCCGCCATCAGCTCGCGGTCCACTGCGTTGTCCAGGCCGTCGTGGCCGGCCGTGCCGGGCATTGCGGCCGCGCCGGTCACCGGATCGGGCAGCGTCACTTCGCGCCGCCGCCGGCGCCACCACGACACCCGCATGTTGAACGCGGTCCGCACCACCCACGCCTGCGGGGCGGGATGACGGCTGACCTGCCGCCACCGCGCCCAGGCGCGGGCGTATGCCTCCGCGACGAGGTCTTCGGCGGCCTGCCGATCGCCGACGCTGGCCAGCACGGCGCGCAGGCAGTTATCGCGCGTCGTCTCGTAGAACTCAGTGAAGCTCGCCGAATCGTGTTCCACGCCCAGTTAACGCTCGAGCGCGGCCAGCCGCTTACGCCACCTGTGTACTGCGCGGGAGGAGCGCACCCCTAGGGAGAGCGGCTACTCCTCTTCCTCTTCGGTGTCCGATACGACGCTGATGCTGTCGTTGGCCAGCAGGAACGAGATGTCCTCCAGGCTCTTGGCGATCGAGAACAACAGGAAGGGCACGGCCGCCTGGGCATCACCGCTGAGCATCCCGGCCGCCACACGAAGCTGCGGGCTGTAGTCGCCGCCGATGTCTTCCTGGAGCTCGTCCAGCAGGCCTTCGTCGTCCATCTGTACCGCGCCTCCCGCTAGTGCCCGACACGCCAGAATCAAGGCTGGCTTGGGAATCCTAGTGCAGCGGCGGCCCAGTCCGCGTCACGGACCCGGGCAACGCCGCCAGCGCGGACGGCACCCTCCATACGACAAACGTGCCGGACCCGGCGGGAGGTCGGGTCCGGCACGTTGACCGGAACAGCGCGCGAGCGCTGTCGTCCCGGAAAACTCGGCAGCCTAGGAGGCGAAGTCGAGCAGCGGCTGCGCGCGGGAGGGGTGGCGCAGCTTGGACAGCGACTGCTTTTCCAGCTGCCGGATGCGCTCGCGGGTGAGCCCGAGAGCACGTCCGATCTCGTCCAGCGTGTGCGGGTTGCCGTCGTACAGGCCGAACCGCATCGCCATGATCGTCGCCTCGCGCGGCGTCAGCGCGTCGAGCGCCGAGCGCAGCTGCTCGGCCATCAGCTGGCGGTCGACCAGCTCGGAGGCCTCCGGGGCGTCCACGTCCTCGATCAGGTCGCCGATCGATGTCTCGCCGTCCTCGCCGATGGTCGAGTCAAGGGAGATCGGCTGACGCGACGTCCGCAGCAGCTCCTCGATCTGGTCCGGGGTCCGGTCCAGCTCGACCGCCAGCTCCTCCGGCGTGGGCTCGCGGCCCAGCCGCTGGTGCATGTCGCGCTCGACCCGGGACAGCTTGGACAGCATCTCCAGCACGTGGACGGGCAGCCGGATCGTCCGGGCCGAGTCGGCGAAGCCGCGCTGGATGGCCTGCCGGATCCACCACATCGCGTAGGTGGAGAACTTGTAGCCCTTGGTGTAGTCGAACTTCTCGACCGCCCGGATGAGGCCCAGGTTCCCTTCCTGCACCACGTCGAGCAGCGACAGCCCGCGGTCGCTGTACTTCTTGGCGACGGAGACCACCAGGCGCAGGTTCGCCTCGAGCATGTGCGCCTTGGCCCGCCTGCCGTCCTCCGCGACCAGCTCGAGGTCGCGCCGGTAGCCCTCGTCAAGCCCGGTGGCGGTCTCCAGCTTGTGCTCGGCGAACAGGCCGGCCTCGATCCGCTTGGCCAGGTCCACCTCCTGCTCGGCGGTGAGCAGGCTGGTCCGCCCGATGGACTTGAGGTAGGTATGCACCGAGTCGCCCATGGCGGGCGTCTGGTCGTCAAGGTCGGCCTCGGTCAGCCGGTCGGCATCGGTGAGCGCCGCCGCCTCCGCCTCAAGGCTCGCCACGTCCGCGTCGGCCGCGTCGATATCGGCGTCGTCCATCAGGCCGGACTCGGCGTCCGCGTCGTCCATGTCCCTGGCGGTCCTGGCGGCGGGCGCCGACCGCACCGGGCGGCCCTTGCCGGACTCGCCAAGCTCGTTAGCCAGCCGGACCCCCGACTCGCTCAGCTCGCGCAGGATGGACCGTCCCTCGGCAGGCGTCATTCCTGCCTGGTCAAAGGCGGTCCTCAGCTCAGAAAGAGACAGGTGACCCTGGCTACGCCCGCGCTGGAT
This sequence comes from Trebonia sp., assembly GCA_030043595.1. GTDB lineage: Bacteria > Actinomycetota > Actinomycetes > Streptosporangiales > Streptosporangiaceae > Trebonia. Next base: position 177 of record JASHXJ010000033.1, on the reverse strand, counting down.
CAGGTCATCCACGCGGGTCGTGCTCGCCTCCTCATCAGGTTCGGCGACCGTCGTCGCCATGGCGATCCGCGGCATGAGGCACCTCCCTCCTCTTCAATACGCACGCAATCCACACAACGTTCACGGGGTTCCCGCCAAGTACCCTCTGCGGCCCCGCGTAGTCCTCAGCAGAGCACA
>JASHXJ010000272.1 GCA_030043595.1 Trebonia sp. | reverse complement strand
CGGCAGTCACCGCCACTGCGGCAGACGCGGCGACCACGACCGCCGCCGGCGCGGCGGCGCCATCGGCGGCGCCGCTATGCCGGCGCGCCAGCGTGCCGCGTGCACGGAGCGCGACAGATCCTTCCTTCCTGCGCTGTCGCGGAACCCGGCGGCTATGCCACACGCGGGCGGTCACGACGATCTGGTCTTTCTCACCGAGCGGCGCCAGCCGGCACCAGACGCGCGGCTCCGCGAGATAGCGAATCTGCGATTCCAGTAGTTCTGGCAGGCGTTTGCTTTCGATGACCGGCCGCGTTGTCAGCCAGGTCAGCAAGCCCGGCGGCAGCACATACAACCACACGAGGCTGTGGTCGAAAGGCACCCCGATCGCTACCAGGAGAACGACATATGGCACCGTAATCCCAGTGAATACGGCGATCCAGTTGATCGGCAGCGGCGCCGGGAGCCGGAAGTCATAGAGCTTATAGAGCCGCTTTTCGATCCGCCAGATGTTCGTATATGTGGGAAGGTCCACGTGGCTGCGCTCCTCAGCGAGAGATAATCAGTGGACCCCGAGTGCGTTCGCTATTCCCGTAGCCAGCGTCTGCACGATGCTAGGCGTGTAGAAGACCACGGCGATCGCGACCGCCAGGACGATGAACTGCACGAATCTGGTGATCTCACGAGTGAAGAGGAAGAAGAGCGCGACGATGCCTACTATCCCCAGGAATAGCGGGCCGAACAGGCTCTGCAGGTAGATGACTAGGCCTTGGGTGCTGATCGCCGCCTGCGGGTGCGCGGCGGCGATGATGTGAGCAGACATCATCCTTCCCTTCCGTGAACATCAGTTACCTGTCGGGGACACCATGGGACCCGGTGAGGACGTGCGGCCCGCGGCGGCCCGTAGGCGGCGGCGGTCGCGCGCTTGCCGCAGCGCAGGACCGGCGATGTCGCGTCCCGGGTCATTGGGTTCCCATCGGCTGGGTAGCTGCACGGATCTCTTTTACATACCATCTTCCGCTTTGCTGGTCGATTACCGACATGTCGTAAGTTGCGGCAATCTGGGTCATGCTCCCCCTGACCTGGCCCGGGAACACCCAGTTGACGGTCACGGTGATGTCGCGTGTCGCGCCGCCCGGCGGAACGGTGATGCTGGAGATCGATCCGAAACTGACGGCGCCGCCCAGCCCGCTGAGCGACACCCCCGGCGCGAGGTACCGGTTCAGGGTCGCCTGGTCTCCCCTCGCATAGGCCTGGAAGAACGCGGGCAGCTGACTCGACAGGGCGCTCTGCGCGACTGGGTCGGAGCTGGTCTGCTGTGTATCCGGCGGTGTTGCTGCCGGGGGCGCTGGAAGCACGGCCGGCTCGCCCGATACTACTATTCCGCCGCCGCTCGCATAGAGCGGCACGCCGAGTTCCATAAGGTGGCCGTTGACCATGGCGAGCAGCGTGACTACGGCGGTCTGCGCGGTGCGCACGTCAATCCCCGCCACCTGCTCGGACTGCAGGCGCGATGTTCCAGCGCCGTTCCAGCCGAATTGCGGATTTACCGCGGCCACATTGGCCGGTATGAAGGCGGCGAGCTGCCTGGCGCGCGTAGTCGCGGCCGCAGGGCTGAAGTTCAGGTAGACCTGGCCGAACTGCATGGCGAAAGCCTCGCCGACAGTCGCGGGAAACTGCGGCACCGGGGAAGCCGGAGCGGACGCCGCGCCATTCGAGCTCGCAGGCGTCTCATTCAGCACGATCGCCATCACGCCGCGATAGGCGATAACAAGAATCGCTCCCCACAGGACGACGCGCATCGGCCAGACCAGCCAGCGTCCGCCGCCGCCGCTCCACGGCCTCCGGCCGGCGGGACTACGGCGCCCGGCCGCGGCCGGTGATGCTGTACCGTGGACGGCCGACTCCGTAGCGCTATCAAGGTCAGAGACGGTTGACCTCCGCACGACCACACCTCCGCCCGCTCCCGTGCCTGGGCAGCCAGGTACGGGCGTGCCTTCCTGCCGGTCTCGTGCACCATTGTGCGATAGAAATCGGTCACAGGTGCCGGATTGCTGCAGAACACGCACGTGTCCCGTACTTGATTAAGTTACGTTCAGTTACATCAGACCCAGGTACGAACCCGCCGCGCTGCGGACCTGTTCGCTGAACGTAACTCCTTAAATACGGAAACGCAACACTTAACGGGGCGGTTCACCACAGGCCGTGCCAAACTCACCGGGACCGCCTCAGCCTGTGTACGCCTCGGTCAGCGTTTCGCGCAGCTCCGCCACGGCGAACCGGCCGTCGATCCGGGCGCGGGCGGTGGCCGCCATGCGCGCCGCGACGGCCGGCCGGTCCAGCAGGTACCGGATCGCCGAGGCCAGCAGGTCAGGGCGCTGCGGGGGTACCAGCAGGCCGGTCTCTCCTGGGATGACCACGTCGCCGACGGCGTTCACGGCGGTCGCCACTACGGGGACTTCGCACCTCATGGCCTCGACCACCGCGGTGGGCAGGCCCTCGTAGCGGCTGGGCAGCGCGAAGACGTCGAAGGCGGGCAGGATGTCGGGGACGTCCGTCCGCTCGCCTGCCAGCACGACGCGGGGAAGGGGTTCCGCCAGCCGGGGAGGGGCTTCCGCCAGCCGGCCGATCCGCTCGGCCAGCTCGCCGCCGCCGACCCAGACGCCGACCACGTCCGGCCGGCCAAGCTGGCGCAGCGCGGCCAGGAAGTCCTCGGGCGCCTTCTGATAGGTGAGCCGTCCGACCGCGCCGACCACGGCGGCCCCGGCCGGGATGCCGAGCGCCTGCCGTGCCTTGTCCCGGGTTTCCTGTGTGCGCGGTGACCCGCTGTCCACGACCACGCCGATCGTCCGGATCCGCTCCGGGGCCACCAGGCCGCGGCGGACCGCCTCCACCGCGACGCCGGTCCCGACGCACAGCGCTACGTCGGTGATCCGGCCGAGCCGTCGCTCGATCGCGACGTACGCGCCGCGCTGGGCGCGTGACTGGAAGTCATGGAAGGGAAAGCCGTGATAGGTGTGCACGATCCGTGGCACACCCGCGCGCCGGGCGGCGATCCGTCCGAGCACGCCCGCCTTCGACGTGTGCGTGTGCACCACGTCGAAGTTCCGTTGCGCGAACAGCGCGCGCAGCGCGCGCAGAGCCCGCAGGTCGCTGCGCGGGTCGATGGGCCGCCGCAGGACCGGCTCTATGCGGACCTCCAGGCCGGCCTGCGCGGCCTCGTCGAGCAGGCGGTCCCCGCTGCCGGTCACGATCGTCGTGGCGAACTCGCCGCGGTCCAGCGCCCGGGCGCCGTGCAGCGCCAGGATCCCGGCACCACCCTCCAACCGGGTGATGACGGTTGCCACGCGCACTGGCTGGCGGCCGCTCATCCCTGCTAGCAGGCCGCTGTCGCGGACGCGTCCTCGGTCGACCAGTAGCTGGGCAGCGCGTCGTAGGGGTTGCCGGTGCCGTCGGTGACGTTGGTCACGTACACGTACCCGGCATTCCTGCTCTGGGCCAGGCTGAGGGCGCTCGACAGGTCCGCTCCTGGGGTGGCGAAGATCGTGTGCGCGAACTTCGAGGCGGGGTAGTTCCGTACCCAGCCGGGCACCGAGGCGGTGAGGTACTGGGCATAGGTGCCCTCGAACACCATCACCACGTCGCCGATCGACATGTAGGCCTGGTCGGGATAGACGCCTGGGTTGAGCCAGACCTGGGAGCCCTGATGGGCCTGGTGGATGTAGTTCGCGAGCTGCTGGTAGTAGCGGACCTGCGCCGGCTGTCCCGAGACCCGGTCCAGGAAGATGCTGGTCACGCCGTACCAGGCCGCGTAGTCGCGCACGTCGGCTTCGACCTGCGCGATCGGGCGCTGCCCGTCCACGGTGGAGGAGTAGCCGAGGATGGTGATCCCCGCGGCCTTCGCCTGGCTGACGAGGCTCTGCAGCTCAGGGTCAGGTGCGCTCCCGGCGCCCACGCCGGAGATGTCAAGGATCATGGTCGTGGGCGGCGGCGTGCTGTTCGTGGCCTGCGTCCAGTACTGCGGGGAGAAGTAGGCCGGGACAGTAATGTGCTCGCACAGGCCGTCCGCCACGTTGCCCGTCGGCCTGGTCGTGCCCGGCTGCCCGCCTCCCCTGGTGATGGTGACGACGATCACTACTCCCGCCACCGCCACCACTCCGGCCAGCACCGTGACGATCAGCATCACGTTCCGGACAGGACCGCGGCCCCGGCCGCGTCCGTATCTGCCGTACCTGTTGTATCTGTTGTATCTGTTGTGCCGGTACCTGTATCTGTGTCTGTGCCTGCTTAGCGCGTTCATCTCAGCTCCGCAGCGTCTGGCCTTCGGGCCCGCGCTCGGCGACGCGGCAGTCGGCCGGGAGCGCATCGTACGGGTTGGGGCCGCTTCGATCGGTCATGTACTCGGCCCCCGCGCGGCGGCTTGCCGCCAGCCGGTGCGCTTCGGCGAGCCGTTCTACCGGCACGGAGTGCACCACGTGGTAGAACTTCTCCGGCGGCCACCGGTGTGTCCAGCGTGGCACGTGCAGCCGCTGGTAGGCGGCCCACGGCCCCTCGAAGGTGCCGAGCAGGTCCGCGTGCCGGGCATAGGTCTCGGCCGGGTGCGCGCCGTGGTTGAAGAACACGACGTCCGCGTTCTCCGCCCGGATCCGGGCCGCCAGCTCCCCGTAGTACCGGACCTGCTCCTGATTCGACGCGACCCGGTCCAGGCACACCCCGCGGACGCCGTACCAGTCCTGGTACCGGCCTGTCTCGGCAATCGCCTGCGACATGGGCACGCGCCCGTAGTCGGTGTCCACGTAGCCGATCATGCCCACGCCCGCCTGGTGCAGCAGGTCCGCCGCCTCCACGAACGCCCGCTGCGGCGCGCTTCCCGGACCGCTCGCGATGTTGATGACGACCAGCCGGACCAGCGACGAGTGCTCGGCCAGCCAGCGCCACTGCCAGGGATCGGCCCGCGGGTGAAAGTACGCCGGAATGACCAGGCGAGGCTGCGCGGGAACTGCCTGCCCATCCGGAGCGGACATCAGGCTCCATCCCACAGGTCGCGGACAGCCGCGGTCAGGTCCCGGCGCGGCCGCCAGCCCAGGTCGCTAGCCGCCCGCGTGATGTCGGCCTGCTGCCAGTCCAGGCTGGCCGTGCGCGCCGATCCGGCCGCGTCCTCCCGCACCGGGACGTCGCATCCGCTGACCGTGAGCAGCTCCTGGACGAGGGCCCGGGCCGGGAGGCCGGTGCCGCTGCCGACGTTGACGATCGCGTGCGGCAAGGACGGCGCCGCCGCCGCGGCGAGCGCCGCGTCGGCGACGTCCCTGGCATCCACGAAGTCACGGACCGAGCTCAGCGGGCCGAGCCGCAGGCTCGCGCCGTTGGCCGCTGCCAGGAAGCGGCGCAGCTGCGCGGCAGCGTGCCCGGGAAGGCTGTCTTCCGGCGCGCCGGCCCCGACCACGTTGAACACGCGCAGCACCACGGCGTCGAGGCCCGCCGTCCTGGCCAGCTCCACCAGCCGCGTGCCACCGAGCTTGGTGACGCCGTAGAGCCCGGCCGGGCGAGGGACGGCCGTCTCGGCCACCGGGACGCCGGACTCGGCCGCCCCGTACTCGGCGGCCGACCCGACATGCACAAGCCGCGCCGGGACGCGGCTCTGCAGCAGGGCCGTGACCAGCGTGTGCACCGCGGTGATGTTGGCGGCCGCGAGTGCGTCGGCGCTGCCGCCGGTTGCCCCCGCGCAGTTGACGACCACCTCCGGCGCGGCGGACGCCAGCAGCGCTGCGACGTCCGCGACGGGATCGGCCACGAGGTCCAGCCGCATGTGCCGCCCGGGCAGCGCCGAGCGGCCAGCGGTCAGCACCGTGTGGCCCGCGGTAGCGGCCTCGCGCCTCAGGTGGCTGCCGAGGAAGCTGCTCGCGCCGGTGATCAGGATCCGCATCGGGTCACACGTGGTACTCGTTGAGGGTGTACTGCGCCAGGTTCGCCGGTTCACTGAACCAGTCGATGGTCTTGCGCAGCCCCTCTTCCCTGGTTACCTGCGGCTTCCAGCCGGTCCGTGCGCTGAGCTTAGAGGCGTCGCAGACCAGCCGCATCACCTCGGACTCCTTGGGGCGCAACCGCTGCGCGTCCTCGACGATGTCCGCCTGGACATCCATCAGCGCCGCGATCTCCGCCGCGAGGTCTCCGATCGAGACGTCCTCCCCGGGCCCGCAGTTGAACACCTCGCCCAGTACCGCGGAAGCCGGCGCCGTGCCCAGGGTGACGAACGCCGCCGCGGTGTCGGTGACGAAACTGAAGTCCCTCGTCGGCGCCAGCGCGCCCAGCTTGATCTGCGCGGGCCTGGCCGCCAGCTGGGTGATGATCTGCGGGATGACGGCCCGGGTGGACTGGCGCGGGCCGAACGTGTTGAACGGGCGCAGCGTCACCGCGGGCAGGCCGAAACTCAGGTGTTAGGACTCCACCAGCTTGTCGGCCGCTATCTTCGAGGCGGCGTACGGCGATTGCGCCTGCAGCGGGTGCTCCTCGCTGATCGGCACGGTGCGGGCGGTCCCGTAGGTCTCGCTGGTCGACGTGTGCACCAGCCGCGGGGTGCGGCAGACACGCACCGCCTCGAGCACGTGCAGGGTGCCGAGCGAGTTGTTGTCGACGAAGGTGCGCGGCGCCCGGTACGAGTAAGGCACCGACCCGATGGCGGCGAGATGGTAGACGACCTCCGCGTCCTCTACCAGCTCACGGGCCGACGCCGGGTCCCGCACGTCGCCGAACACGACGTCGACCGACTCACGGACGTCGGGCGCCAGCGTGTCGAGCCAGCCGGCCGAGCTCCACATGTTGTAGAGGGCCATGGCCTTTACCCGGTATCCGCGCCGCACCAGCTCCTCCGTCAGGTGAGAGCCGATGAAGCCCTCAGCCCCGGTGACCGCCACGGTGGTTTGGGTCATTCTTCCTCCTGTCAGTTCGAGTAAGTTTGCGGGGCAGCTAGGCATGACGCACTGCCGCCCCGAGGCAGGCCAGGGCGTAGCTGCCCACCACGACCAGCAGTGCCGCGGGCACCGCGATCTCCACGGCCAGCCCATGCTGGCGCAGGGCCACTTCCGCGCCCAGCGCCACGGCCGCCGCGGCGAGCGGCACGGCGCGGACCCGCACCGCCTGCAGCAGCAGTACCAGAAACATAGCGGCACCGAGCACCAGATACGACACGATCTCCGGCATCATCTCGTGCTGCGTCCGCAGCAGGCCGGTCTCGATCCCGACGCTGATCCCCAGGCAGATCAGCACCACCGTGCACGACAGGAACTGCAGCAGGGCACCGATCAGCGACAGCCGGGCGTGCATGCGGAACCAGCCCGGGTCGTTGGTCACCTCGAGCAGCCGTCGCATCCGCCGCCGGTACCACAACAGGCTCCACTCCGCCGCGCCCATGCTGAGCGCCAGCGGGACCGACGCCACCAGCGCGCCGAGGTTGACCCCGCCGTGCCCGTCCGGGCCCGACACGACGGGGAACGTCAGCAGCCCGGCTGCGATCGCGCCCAGCAGGACCGCGGGCAGGGCGCTCCACAGTTCGGTCGCCACCAGCAGCCGCCCGACCCGGGACCCGGCGCGGCCGGACAGCGCGATCACGCACGCGAGCACCGGCGTGGCGGCCAGCGCCGCCCAGGTCAGGTGCTCAAGGCCCGGCGACTTCCCGGAAACGAGGAACGCCGTGGCGCCCAGCGCCCCCGGGGCCAGCGCCAGCAGCAGCCACAATTCCGTCCCGGTCACCAGCAGCACGCACGCGCCAAGCATGTAGGCTCCCTCGCCGGCGCCGAAGAAGAGCACCGTCGGGTGCGCACCGGTGACGAGCCCGGTCACTGTCATGATGAGTCCCACCGCGGCCAGCCCCGTCACAAGGCCCGCGCGCAGCACTCGCCGGGTCTGGCCAAGCCCGGCCATGCCCAGCCGCAGATAGCCGATGGCGGCCAGCCCCTGGCTCAGGCCCCAGCCGGACAGCAGCGCCACCACGAGGGCAGGCAGCACGCCCGGCCCGACCAGCAGCGCTCCCGCCGCGGGAAAGCACACCGCGGGCAGCGCGTAGAGCAGGCCGTGCAGCAGCGGCCGGAGCGGGCCCACCGGCCAGGGGTCCGGCACCGGCTCGGGCTCGGCGGGCCGCCGCGGCACCCTGTGATACAGGACACGCGCCAGCACGAACACGTCCTCGGCGGCGTAGTCGGAGCGCGCCGTCCGGTCACTGACTCCTTCGAATTCCAGCGCGCTAGCGATCTCAAGCGGATCCACCGCGGACTCGCAGACCTCGGCGAACCGGCTGCAGAGCTCGTCCAGTTCCGTCCTGTCGATTCCGGCGAGCGCGGTCATCACGACACTTCCGAACGAGCAGCGGCCACGGTCCTCACGACCGGCCCCTCCTTACCCATATAGCCGATCTTGGCAAACGGCACTGTCTCCGCGGTCGCCGGGAGCACCTGGCGCCCGGTGCCGTAATAGGTGTAGATCTCGTTGAACGCGGTGACC
>JASHXJ010000271.1 GCA_030043595.1 Trebonia sp. | reverse complement strand
TGGTGTTGATCGACAGCAGCTGGAAGATCGCGAAGATCAGGAACGGCACGACGAACCAGCTGTCGAAGGACTGCGGGACGCCGAGCTGCGCGATGCCGACCGTCTTGGTGGTGACCGTGTAGGCGAACACGCCGAGCAGTTCCAGGATGATCGACGGGATCCCGGCGCCGAGCGCCGCCGCCAGGAACGTCTTATGCCCGGGCGTGCCCGCCGGCAGGTAGCGGGAGTAGTCATTCCCGTTCTCGGTCCAGCCGAGGCCGCCTACCGAGATGATCAGCACTAGCGCGGTGGTCCACACCGCGAGCGTCACGGGGTGCGCGTGGAACGCGGACAAGTGCAGCTTCTGGAACGTGAGGACCGCGAGCAGGCCGAAGAACACGATGAAGACGTAGGCCAGCCAGCGGAGGATCTTGCTGATCGTGGCGTGCCCGAGCAGCGGAAGGGCCATCTGAACGAGCACGGCGAGGATGATGATGCCGATCTTGCCGCTCGCGTTCAGCGTGGTGTTATAGCGGCCGAACAGCAAGATGACCGTGGCGACGACGAAGTAGATGCCCTCGATCTCGAACCCGACCTGGGTCCCCCAGTTGAACAGCGCGACCAGCCGGTTGCCGTTCTGCCCGAACGGCGCGCGGGAGATCATGAACGCGGTGGTCCCTGTCTTTGGCCCCTGCAGGCTGGCCCAGCCGAGCAGGGCGTAGGACAGGTTGCCGATGATGATCGCGAGCACCGCCTGCGGCACCGAGAGGCCGAACGTCATGATCAGCGTGCCGTAGAAGAGGAACTCCACGTTGAACACGCCGCCCGCCCACAGCCAGAACAGTCCGGCAGGCTTCATCCCGCGCTCGGCGTCGGGGATCAGGTCGATCCCGCGCTGCTCAACCTTGAATGCCGAGTATCCCTGCGCCTTGGCCTGCGCCTGCGTGAGGACCTTCCCGGCACCGGCGTCGCTGCTCATGCTCGTCCTCCCAAGGCATCCTGCGTAGTGCCTAGCTGATCTTGCACCTGCCGCGTCGTATAGAGGTTTCTAACATGTAATGGAATGTTTCGTCAGGATTAACTACGAAAGGGTATCGGGCGCGGGGGTCGTGCCCCCGGGGCTCAGGGCCGCGGACAGGGCTGCTGCTGAACGGAGGCGGAGGACCCCGTGCCACGGCGGTCCTCCGCCTCCGTTCTGACCGACAGCCGGCCGCTACCTGCCAGAACCGCCGAATTCGCCGTTCCTGACACCGCCGAGAAATGCATGCCATTCGTCCGGCGTGAACCGGAGAACGGGACCTTCGGTATCCCGGCTGTTGCGAATTCCGACTGCGCCGCCGGTAAGGCTCGCTACCTCTACGCAATTGCCGTTGGCGAAACTAAGAGAGCTCTTAACCCAGTAAGGACCTGACGCCGGCCTCTCGGGTAGACTGCTGAACGCAGGATTTCCCACGTTACTACCCCTCACTGACAGTTGTGAATTTCCCTGAACGTGCGGCTTAGACTAGCAGATGTCACTGGCGTCCCGGGCAGAATCGCGCGTGAGGCTTAGCGACCTGCGGTTATTTATTCGCGTGAGTTGCGTGCCCGCGGGCGCCTGACCAAAGGGAGTCCGCCGTTTCCAGTATCAGTTCCCTGGACGCAGCCGGGTCGAGGGACGCGTCTGCGAGCATCTGAAATGCGATCCTGTGCAGGTAGGTCTCCCGCTCCGACTCCAGGGTGAAGCCGCTCTTCAAATGCTCGGTGCTCACCACGTCCTGCAGCATGGCATCGCTATCCGGCCCGAAACCGAATATGACGAAGGATTCCCCGAGGCCCAGATGCTGCGCGTCGAGGGGGAAAACCCGCAGCGTCATATTTGGCCGGCTAGCCTCTCGCGCCAGACGCTGAAGCTGCTCATGCATCACCTGCTCGTCGCCGATCCGGCGGCGCAGGATCGATTCATCGAGGACCACCGACAGCTGGAGCCCGTCGCGATTCAGCACCTGCTGGCGCCGCATGCGGACCCTGACCAGTCGGCCGATCATGCCGGGCGCGACCGGCTCGACCCTGGTGTAGCTGCTGATTATGTGCCGGGCGTAGCTTTCGGTTTGCAGCACCCCAGGCACGACATCAACGTGCCATATCGCGATAGACATCGCCTCATGCTCAAGGCCGATGAATTGCTGGTAGTCCTCGGAAAGGCTGTCCGCGAATTCTTCCCACCAGCCCTTCTGGGCGGCGTCCTCGGCGAGCGCGAGAAGGAGCTCGCGGCGGGAGCCGGTGACCCCGTAATAGTCGAGCAGCCGCTCCACTTCCCGTGGCCGCAGCCCGGTCCGTGCCCGCTCGTACCTGCTGATCTTGGAAGGCGACCATTTCAGCGCCGCGGCGACCGAATCTCCGCTCTTGCCCTTGCTCTCCCTGATCCCGCGCAGTTCGGCGGCAAGCCGGCGCCGCCGCACCGTGGGGCTGGCTGGCGCGATCATCATGCTCCTTCTCGGTGCCGCGCGTGCTGGCTATGGCTAGCGAGGCCATTCTAGCAATCGTTCGGTCACCACACACTTACCCATCGCGACCAAAGCTAAGCCTTCGCGGATCCGCGGCGACGGCAGGCAGTGCCTCGGACGCGGATGCCATTCGGTTGTTAATCAGCGCAATACCAGAAGCACCTCACGGCACGGTCTTCACTCCGGCCCTTTTACCGTCCGTCACGCCAGCCCCTTCCGCTGGCTTTGTATGCGCCCCGACCACTTTCGCGTGCGATTTGTCCTGATATGTCGTGCCGGACACATACAAAGCTAACAGGAGAGGCTGATGTGACGAGGATTCTGGCGCCTGGACCGGATTCCGCGCGTGGCGGTGGCAGGCGACCGGCAATCTGCGCGCGGCGGTAAGCACACGACGGCCTGCCGCCGATCGGGGGCGAATCGGCGGCAGGCCGTTGTTCGTGCGACGGGGCTACTTCAGGCGTGGTAGTAAACGTCGGGCTGTCCGTCGGCCTTTACCAGCACGTGGGCGGTGGAGGCCTTCGCAGCCGCGACGTGTGCCGCCGAGCCGGCCAG
>JASHXJ010000032.1 GCA_030043595.1 Trebonia sp. | reverse complement strand
GACGCGATCACGGACGCCGGGCATGCCGCGGGCGCTGTTGTCGGCTGGGACCTGGCCCATGCCGCCGGCAACGTCCCGCTGCGGCTGCACGACTGCGGCGCGGACTGGGCGGCCTGGTGCTCCTATAAGTACCTCAACGCGGGGCCTGGGTCGCTGGCCGGCGCGTTCGTGCACGAGCGGCACCTCGCCGACCGCGGCCTGCCGAAGTTCGCGGGCTGGTGGTCGACGGATCCTGGCACCCGGTTCCAGATGGCGCCCACGGTCACGCCGGTGGACACCGCCGACTCGTGGCAGGTCTCCAACCCGCCGATCCTCGCGATGGCGCCCGTGCTGGTCTCCCTCGAGATGTTCGACCAGGCCGGGATGCCCGGGCTGCGCGCCAAGAGCATACGGCTGACCGGCTACCTTGAGTCGATGCTCGATGAGGTGTGCTCCGCGCGGCAGGCCGAGGTGATCACGCCGGGCGACCCGGACCGGCGCGGCGCGCAGCTCTCTGTGCGGATCAGCGACCGCGACGTTGGGCCGGTCTCACAGCGGCTGCGGGGCGAGTTCGGCGTCTTCGCCGACGCCCGCCGGCCCGACGTGATCCGGCTGGCGCCCGCGCCGATGTACAACACCTTCCACGACTGCTGGCGCGCAGCCACGGCACTCGCGGCGGTGCTCGGTGACTGAGCAGCGTGAGCGCGTCGCCATCATCGGCGCCGGCCTGGCCGGCTGCCTGCTCGCGACGCTGCTCGCGCGCCGCGGGATCGAGGTCACGGTGTTCGAGCGGCGCGAGGACCCGCGTGTCACGGCGGCAGAGCGGGGACGCTCGATCAACCTGGCGATCTCGGCGCGCGGCCTGGCAGCGCTGGACCAGGTCGGGCTGCGCGACCTGACGCTGTCGCGGGCGCTGCCGATGCACGGGCGGATGGTCCACGGCCGCGACGGCCAGCAGAGCTTCCGCCCCTACAGCGCGGACGGCACGCACGCGATCAACTCGATCAGCCGGGCCGAGCTCAACCTGGCCCTGCTCGACGTCGCCAAGCGCACGGCAGGGGTCACCGTAGAGTTCGGCTGCCGGCTGGCCGAGCTGGACATGTCGACCGGCGCGATGACGTTCGAGACGTCCGGCCGACCGCGCAGCGCGCGGGCCGGCATCGTGCTCGCCGCCGACGGCGCCTACAGCGCCGCCCGGCGGTCTGTCACCTTCCGGCAGGGCTTCACGTTCTGCCAGGACTACCTGGACCACGGGTACAAGGAACTGACCGTGCCGCCGCGGGACGGGGAATTCGCGCTCGACCCGGACGCGCTGCACATCTGGCCCCGCGGCTCATCGATGATGATCGCGCTGCCGAACCTGGACCGCTCGTTCACCTGCACCCTGTTCTGGACGGGCGAGGAGTACGCGGCCGTGCGCGGTCAGGACCAGATCCGCGAGCACTTCGGCCGGCACTACCCGGACGTCGCCGGGCTGATCCCTGACCTGGTGGACGACTACCTGCACAATCCTGTCGGGGCACTGGCCACGATCCGGTGCTGGCCGTGGGTGCATCAGGGCGTGGGCTGCACGCTGGCCCTCATCGGGGACGCGGCGCACGCGATCGTGCCGTTCTACGGTCAGGGCGCCAACTGCGCGTTCGAGGACTGCGTCGAGATCGACCGCTGCCTCACCGAAGAGGACGGCGACTGGAGCGCCGCGCTGGGCGCCTACCAGCGCGGCCGCAAGGCGAACTGCGACGCGATCGCCGACATGGCCCTGGACAACTTCATCGAGATGCGGGACCTCGTGAACTCCCGGGTCTTCCGGGCAAAGACCGCCGCCAGGCACGCGCTGGAGCGGCGGCTGCCCGGCCGCTACGTCTCGCGGTATGAGCTGGTCTCCTTTACGACCATTCCGTACGCCCAGATTCCGGACCGGATGCGCCGGCAGGACCGGGCGACGGCGCTCGCCGCGGCCGGCGTCGCGGGGGCCGCCCTGCTGGCGGCCACGGCCGGCGGCAGGGCACGGAGGGCACGCCGGTGAGCTCGTCAGGCGATCTCACCTACAGCAGCTACCTGCGGCTAGATGAGCTGCTCTCCTGCCAGAGCCCGCTGACCGGCTCCCACGACGAGCTGCTGTTCGTCATCATCCACCAGGTCTACGAGCTGTGGTTCAAGCAGATCCTGCACGAGACCGCGCAATTGCAGGAGCGCCTGGAGAGCGGAAACAGCGCTGGCGCGCTGCATACCGCCCGGCGGATCGCCAAGATTCTCAAGACGGCCGTCGGGCAGATGGACGTGCTCGAGACGATGACCCCGCAGCAGTTCGCTAGCTTCCGCCCGGAGCTGGGCAGTTCGAGCGGCTTCCAGTCCAGCCAGTTCCGCTACATCGAGGCGGTGCTCGGCCGCCGCGACTTCAGCGCGGCCGTCGTCGACCCGGTGCTTGAGCAGATCATGGGGCGGCGACCGGTCTTCGCGTCGCTGCTGTGCTACCTGAGCGCGTGCGGCTGGCGGGTCCCTGCCGAGATCCTGGACCGGGATCCGCGCGCGCCCTGGCACGGCGATGACGGCGTCGACGCGCTGCTCGCCGAGGTCTATGCCGAGTCGGCCGCGCCTGCCGAAGTCTGCGAGGCCCTCGTCGACATCGACGAGGGCGTGCAGGAATGGCGCTACCGGCACGTCAAGATGGTCGAGCGGATCATCGGCGCGAAGACGGGGACAGGCGGATCGTCCGGCGCGGCGTATCTGCGCGGCACGCTGTTCCGGCCCGCTTTCCCCGACCTGTGGGCGATCCGCTCACGCGCGTGACAGCCATGACAGTCGTGGGAGAAGTGACAGTCAGGCATAAGGCGAGCAGAAGGGGCAGCGCGTCGATGACCGCGCGCCAGTCCGGCGTGCCGGGGTCGATGAGCGTGAAGTGATCGCCGCTGGTCTCGTGCAGCCAGGCCCTCCCCCCGGCCCGCACGGCAGCCCCGACGTAGCGCTCGCTGTATGAAAACGGCACATTATCGTCGCGTCGCGAGTGGACGCACAGCACGGCGGCCCCGACGGGCACGGCCGCGATCGGGTCTGCGAGCCGGTACTGCTCCGCGAGCTCCTCCGGACCGCCGCCCATCAGGTCCTGGGCCGCCGTGCCGCCCACCCCCTCCCGCGCGCAGTCCGCCAGCGCCAGGACGCCCGCCTGCGAGACGACCGCCGAGAGAAGGACCCGCGGCTCCGCTCCCGGGGTGCCGGGCGGCAGCTTCGGGCGCCCGGCGGCCCAGGCGGCGAGCTGCCCCCCGGCGCTGTGCCCGACGGCCGCGACCCGGGAGGTGTCGACGGGCAGGTCCGCGAGCAGGTCGATCCCGGCGGCGATGTCATCGAACGTGGCCGGCCAGCCGCCCCCTGCGCCCACGCGCCGGTACTCCAGGTTCCACGCGGCGTACCCGCGCCGCACCAGATCGGCGGCGAGTGGCCGGCCGAGCGACAGGTCATAGCGCGCCCGCCAGAACCCGCCGTGCACGATCACCACGGTCCCTGCTGTCGCGGGCGTGTCGTCAGGCAGCCACAACTCGCCGAACTGTGCCGGGTCCGGGCCGTATGAATGCAGGACAGGGTGCATGGGCTCACCGCCTAGGAATGTCGTGCCTGGATCTACCGGCCAGCCGGGGCAGCCGCGCGGCGCGGGGTCCGGCCGACTCCGCCGCCGCCAATCTCTCATAGGCGTCCCGCCGTGTCCGCCCGGTCGCGGTTGCGGTCCCGGAGCGAGCCGGTCTCAGGCATGCCACGGCCTCCGCAAGACCGCCTGGAGCGGCCCCGCTCGCGGGCAGGATCCGGTCCACCTCGGGCAGCGACACCGACAGCGAGGCGCCGGGACGGGCAGGCCGGCCCCGTCATTCACTGGGAAGAAATACCCTGAATGCCTGAACCTGAAGTTGAGACATTCCGGGCAGGCCCGTTACCGTGAAGAGTTATCCGACCCCCAGCTGGGATAACTCTTCCGGTTAACGGCTGACGGCGTCGCCGCCTCCCGCCGGGGGCGCGGGAACAGAGGATCAGCCACCAACACGCACATCACGCACCATGATCGGAAGCGGGTGACCGGTCAGCGGCAGTCGCGGCGGTCTACGCAGCGGCGAACAGCGCCAGGCCCACGATCAGCGCTATCGCGGCGGCCGCGGCGGTCACCGGGCGCCCGTACCGCCAGTGCCGCGGCTCGTCACGAAGACCCAGGATCAGCTGCCTGATCAGGGTGTAAGCGGCGAGGCCAGCGACGGCCACGGGGCCGGATCGCGGCAGCCCCGCGAGCAGCACGGCGGTGAGCGCCGCCGCGCCGACAAGCAGCGCCGTCCAGGCCTCGAGCAGCTGCACGGGCATCCGGCGGCACCCCAGCGTGCGGTCTGACGACCAGATCCCCCAGCGTGACGCGGTGGCGCGCCCGGTACAACAGCCAGCCCAGAAACAGCCATGCCGGCCGATGCCCATGCCGATCAGCAGGGCCGGTGTGGCCGCCGCCAGGAAGGCGCCTTTGGGCAGGCCGGGACCCGCGACCGCCACCGCGGCGACGACGACCGCGGCGCCGGCGACGAACCCCTGGATACACCAGCCGTCCCACTTGCGGCCCCGGTGCACCGCCGCGTACCAGGTCTTCCCGCCGATCACGCCGGCCGCTACCGCGGCAACCGAGAACGCCATCGGGCGCAACAACGGGTAATGCGCGTTGGCGAGCAGCAGTGCCTCCAGTGCCAGGCCGACGAGAACGCCGAGTACCACCAGGCAGGCGTACGCGTACCGGATGACCCCCGGCACTTTCGAGCGCAGCAGCGGGGTGGTGCGGACCGTCGCCCGCGGTCCGGCCGTGACCGTCACCCGCCGTGGCCATGGCACGCTCCCGGGGGCGGCCGCTTCGGTCCGTGAGGGCGGCTGCGCCTGCCCCGCGACGGCACGGGTGACCGGCCGCGCCGTCACCGCCCAGGTCCCGCGGCTGATGCCGCGAACCTCGGCGGTGATCGCCACCGGACCGCTGCCGGGGACGATCTTGTCGACGGTCTCGTCCTGCGTGAACGTGTCGCCGGGCCGCGATTTCCCGGTCACGTCCGTCCGCTGGCCAGTGAACCTGATCGTGGCGCTGAACGGGTCGCCCTGCTCGCCCGGGTCGAGCCAGTACGTCACGGTCAGCAGGTGCTCGAGAGCCTTCGCCGCCCACGCCGGCACGTCATCCGGCTCCTGCTCGACCGCGGGCTGCCTGGGCGCTGCCGCCGACACGGGAGCCGTGCCCCCGGGCGCGGGAGCCGTGCCGCCGGGCGCGGCCGGAGCTGCCCTGCTGGCGGGCGGAGCGGGCTTGGCTGATTGCGTCCGCGGCACGGGAGCGCCGCCCGGCCGCTGGCTG
>JASHXJ010000270.1 GCA_030043595.1 Trebonia sp. | reverse complement strand
AGCACAGCGCCCGCCGCGTCACGGAAGCGGTAAATTCCCGGCGCCAGCGGGAGCCGGGAAATCGACCGGGACACCGTCTCGTCCATCATCCGGTCCGTCAGGCGTGCGGGATGAGGAGCTCGCGCAGCAGCAGCGGCCAGCGCGGCCCGTCGCGCAGGCTTTCCGGTACCAGGTACCGGTCCGGTCGGCTCTGCCGTATCTGGTCGTCGCGGACCGGGAGCAGCACGAAGTCCACGTCGAACGGCTTAACCGGACGGCCGAGTTCGCGTTCCAGATCGCGCACGGCATGAAACGTCCGCACATCGCGCTGGTGTCCTGCAGCCAGGCCGGCTCTTTTCCGCCGGTCATGCCAGTCCTTGGCCTCGGGCCACCGGGCGGCGGCGACCCGCTGCAGCGCCGGCCACGGCGCCAGTGCGGCGAAGTCCGGTGGTGCCGCGAACAGCGGTTCCGACGGCGGACGCGACAGGTCGACCGGCTCCCGCGGCGCAGGTACTTCGGCCAGCGCCTGCCACCAGCTCAGCCATCCGGCGGCCAGTTCGGCCTGGTCGGCGGGTTCCGGGCTCGGATCAGGCAGCGCGCCGATCTCGGCCGGTCCCGGGATGATGCCGCCGGCCTGCACATCGATCCGTTCCGCGGCCCGCAGCCACAGTGCCAGGTCGAACGTTTCGGGCCAGCGGTCTTCACTGATCCGCCACGATCGCGTGCCCGGCACGTGCATGGAAGACAGCCTACGGGCCGGGCACCCGGTTCGGGCGGCCCGCGGGGCCGGCTCCTTCTGGCGGGGTCAATCCGAGCAGGCGGGCTGCCCACGACAGGGCCACCACCAGGCGCTGCCTCCTGAGGTCGAACAGCACCGGGTCGCTGGCCCGGGACGGGGCGAGCAGCACCTGGTCCGCGGCGATCAGGGCCGCGTGGCTGTCCGCACCGGGACCCTGCCGTTCGTCTGGCGGCGGTCCTCCCTCGGCCGCCATCGTGACAAGCCAGCTGTGGATGTCGCACCACGGGTTCCCGGCGGCGGCCGTCGCCCAGTCGGCCAGCACGAGCCTGCCGTCGCGGTAGCACAGGTTGCCGGCATGCACGTCGCCGTGCACGAGCTGGCTGCCGGAGCACCGGGCCCGGCTCGCTGCCTCGGCCAGTGCCGCGAGGTTCGCGGACAGCCACTGGTCGCTGCACACGTGCATGCGCAGCAGGCGGGCAGGGTCGCGTGCGATGGCCAGCCACGAGCCGGACCCGGCGGGACCCGGATCCGCCCAGCGGGGGATCCCGGCCGGTGCCGTGGTGGCGTGCACGTCCGCGAGCAGATCCTCGGTGTCGGCGATAGCCTGCGGCGTCCACCGCGTCACCCAGCCAGCCTCCGGGAGAGCCTCCAGCAGGATGAGCGGCACCGGATCGCGGCTCACCGCCACGACGCGCGGCATGAACGCCGCGGGGCCGATGGACTCGTACCCGGTGAGCTCGGCCGTCAGGTCCGTGCCTGGCCCGGCTGCCTTGACGAACACCGTGCGGCCGTCGGCCAGCCGGGCGAGCCGCCGGATGGCCCGGGTGTGGCCTGCGGCGGCCGCTGGGTCGCCGTGGCCGCGGGTGCCTGCCGGGTGCAGCTGCGTGACAGCGGCGCCCGCGGCCCTTCCTGCCAGCTCAGCGAGCCGGGCATCGTCCAGGTAGGCGGCCGGCCGTGGCCGCCCGGCCAGGCGGGCGAGCACAAGCTCGGTCACCGGCTGGCCGGCCCGGGCGACCCCGTCCAGACTGCCGCCAGGAACAGCTGCGCCGGCGCGCAGGATCACCTCGCTGGCGAGCCGGTACACCAGCGCGCGGGCCAGCAGCTCATCCAGCTGCGGCTCACCGGCCAGCTCGCCGAGGATCTCCGGTTCCGCCTGGCTCCACAGCAGCGCGTCCACGGCCGCGACGGCGATCGCAAGCCCGGCGGGCCGCCAGAAGGGCGACAAGTCGATGACCGCCGGCGGCTCGCCGTCGGCGAAAAGCACATTCCCGCCGAGGTTTCCGTGCACGAGCTGTGCCGTGAGGTCCACCGGACGCAGCACGGCGAGCAGGCTCGTCAGCTGCCCGCGCAGCCGCTCGCCAGCCGCGCCGAGGACGCCGCCGGGATCGGCTTCCTGCCATGCGACCTGGTCGGCGACCGTCCACGGGCTGCCGCCCCGGCCCAGCCACGGAGGCGCGGGCGTGCCGGCCAGCGCGGCGTGGAACGCCCTGCTCGCGGCGGCGAGCTGCGGCCAGCGGGGCGACACGCCGGACCAGTCGGCGGTCGCCCCGGGCAGCCATCGCCAGGCCACCCACCCGTGGGCGATCCAGTCCCCGGCCGCTGCGCGCACGGGCCTGGGGACCCGGAAGCCTGGCCCGGACAGCCCGCTGAAGAGGTCAGCCGCCCACCGGGCATGTGCAGCGGATTCCGCGGGCCTGAGCACGATGTCCGCGGCCCGCCATGTGCTGCCCTGTCCGCCGGGAAGCGGAACCGGAGCGGAACCGGGCACGCCGAAGGCGTCCAGCACAGCCTCGGGGATCACGACCAGGACACCGCGGAAACGGTCATGGTGGCGACGTTATCCGGGGACGGTCAGCCAGCCAACCGGGTTTCCGGCCCTGACCGCGTGACCTGATCGCGTGACCTGATCGCGTGACCTGACCGCGTGACCTGATCGCGTGACCGGATCGCCCGTCAGCTCACATGTTCCGCATCCGCAGGAAGCGGGCGATGTCGTCCTTGCCCGCGAGCACCGCAACGCCGACAGCGACGGTCACTCCGACAGCCGCCACCAGGAACCACTTGTTCATGTTCCGAACCTCCCCCGTACGCGATCAGAAGCCCCTTGCCTACTCTGCCAGCCCGCATGCCGGCCGAGTTCGCCAGGGGCGGCCTGTGCTGAGGATGAGACGTCCGCGCCGGTGACATCAGCCGGTGACATCAGGGGAAGGGGTGATGAGCAGGACCGGCGCTCGACAAGCCGATGTCCGCCAGTGCCGTCGAAATGGAGCAAACTCATGACAGAACCCGCGCCCTCCATCGACTTCGCCAACCTCCCCGCGCCTGCCGAGGGCATGGTGATGACCTTGTTCATCACTGTCCGTAAGGTCGCGCGCTCCCGTGACTTCTACTCGCGCGTCCTGGGCGGCACTGTCGTCCTGGAGGAGAACCCGTGCATCGTCAAGCTGGCCAACTCGTGGATCATCATGAACCCCGGCGGGCCGCCCACCCCGGACAAGCCGGGCATTACGGTGGTCGACTACGAGCCAGGCGACACCACCTCGATCTTCCTGAACCTGCGGGTCGCTGACATACAGGCCTGCTACAAGGAGTGGAAGGACAAGGGAGCGGAGTTCGTCACGCCGCCGATCGACCGGGAAGCGGAGATCCGCTGCTACATACGGGACCCGGACGGATACCTCATCGAGGTCGGTCAGGCGACCGGCATTCTGCACGGCAAGTTCGCCGCCAAGCGCCCCGAGGATCTGCCTGGCTGAGCGGGTCCCTGGCGGTCTCAGGGAACCTTCCAGCGCAGGCCGGCGAGCCTGAGCAGCTGGGCGGCGACCGTGCGGCCGCCACCGTAGGTGCCCAGGGCCGGCTGCGGCTCGCCGCCGATCGCGAAGCCGACCGTGCCGCAGCCAGTCAGGTCGACCCTGGCTGTCGCGAGCGCCGGGCCGCCGGGCCGGGCCCGGAAAGACACAGTGAGGTAGGCACCCAGATCCGCCACGCAGAAGCGGGGGATGGGGGAGACGAGCGGCAGTCCGTCGACAGCCGCCGTGAGCTTGCGGACCACAGCCAGGTCGGTGATGGTCACCGGGGCAGGCGCCGTCGCGCCCGGGTCCGCCGAGCCGAGGGTTTCGGAGATCGTCGCGACGCTGGCAGTGGACGGGACCGCCTCCGTGGCCGGCCGTGGCGGCAGCCAGGTCACCAGGCCGTCCGCCCGGATGTAGGTCTGGCCGCCGCCCGCCGACGCGACCTCGACCACCAGCTGCCGCGTGTCCAGGACGCCAGGGACCGGCGGCAGCGCGAACTGGTAGAACCAGAACGCCTCCTGGCCAGGCGCCGCGTCCGTGGCCGTGCTGCCGTTCGGGGTGAACCGGTGCGGCAGGTGCGCCTGCTCCCAGCGGATCACCTGCAGCGGGTCGCCGGGCGCGCGCCACCAGCCGGCCCTGTCGACCGCATAGGGAGACGTTCCGGTGAACACGGGGTCGGCCCGCAGTATCCCCCCGCCCAGGCCAGGGGGGCCTTGCAGCTGCACGGCACCCGGCGGGATAGCGAACGATGCGAGCAGGCCGGCCGCGTCCGCCTCAGCGCGCTGCCTGTTCGAGAGCGCTGGCGCGGACGGCGAGGTGGCCGGCGCTGA
>JASHXJ010000269.1 GCA_030043595.1 Trebonia sp. | reverse complement strand
CGCCCGGCCAGTGCCGCGGGCGCCGCCGGAGCTGCGGTGGCCGCCTCCGCGGCTGCTGCCGTCGCGAAGGCTGTCGCTGCCGTGATCAGCACGGCGGCTAGCGCCAACGTAGCGCTCTGCCATATTTTGCGCATTTTTCTCCCCCCAGGTCGATTGGCAGGACCGATGTTATCCCGCGATGTGCATTATCGATCCGCCATTTGACCATGTTTGGAGATTAATTCGTTTCACAGTCCGGCACATTAAACGCTCAAAGCTCGTCTTCTACCGTGCGCCTCTCGCGGCACTTTCCAGTTCGCCCAGGAACATTATGCTTAACGGCCAATGTAGAGCTTTATGCGTATTTCGCGTGTCATATCAGGTGAAAATAGCAGTACGGCCCTGGCCCGCAACGCGGGCCAGGGCCGTACTGTAGTTCCCTGCGCCGCTGGATAATCGATCCCGTAACGCCCGAACCTGCGCCAGGTCTCCTCATCCACCGATTTCACCGGGACCTGCTACGAGAGCAGCTGCCTGGTGTCTTTCACTGTTACTTGCGCCTCGCACCGCTAACCGCGGCTGAGCGGATCTGTGTTCGGTTCGACTCAGCCCGGTCAGGGTGCGCCGACTCGCGGCATGGATCTTGATGGCCGTGCCGTCCATCCGGACGGCACGGCCATCAACGGCTCAGCTAACTACGAGCGTCGCCTCAGTGCTGGTAGACGTTGCCGCGTATTCGTCACCACTGAAGGTGGCCGTGATGGTGTACGTGCCAGCCACCAGTGTGGGGTCGCAGTCCACATAGTTGGGATTGGCGGCCACGAGCGCAACGTCAGTGCAACCTGCGCCCGTAGTGCCGCCCGGTGTCGTCGGCGTAATCGTGAAGCTCACCAAGTCCGGCAGGGTCTCGCTGTTGGCAGCCAGGATGTTCTCCGCCGGGATCGGCGGGAGCGGAATGACATCCGCGGACAGGTCCACGACACCCGCGGTTGCCGATCCAGGCAGGACGACGGTCGTCTCCGTCGGCATCAGGTTGATGAACTTGTGCTCCACACCTGCGGTGCTGGACCCGCCGAACTCGGCAGTCGCGGGGTAGGTTGCCAGGGTCTCGATGAAGCCATAGGCGTTCGCCCCAACGACGATGGTGCAGGTCCCAGTGCTGACACCGTCGGCGCCTGGGGTCAGCGTGGCGTTGCAGCCGTAGGCACCTGGGTCCATGAGCCCGGGGTTGAGGTCGGCCGGGCTGGTGACCGCGACCGTCCCGGTCGGAGCCGGGCCGCCAGCAGTGTTGTCAACCACCTGCACGTTCACGGTCTGGTTCGTGCCGGCCGGCTCCGTCGTGAAGTTCGGGTTGGTGATTGTCGTGGTGGTCGGGAGCACCGCCACGGTCACCGTCGCGGTGCCCTCCGAGCCCAGGTGCGTCGTGTCGCCGCTGTACGTGCCGGTCACGGTGTAAGGACCGCCCGCGGCCTCCCAGGTGTACGGGCAGGACGCTGTCCCGGCAGCGAGCGTGGCGGTGCACAGAGTGCCCGCGCCGTCGGTGAAGGTGACGTGCCCGGTTGCCGCCGTCTTCGACGTCACGGCTGCGCTGAGCGTCACGGCCTCACCCGGGTAGGCAGCGGCCGGCGTCGCGGTGACGGCGGTAGTGGTCGCCTTGGGCGGGAGCGCCAGCACATGGATGGTGGCTACGGCCGACGAGGGCTTGTGCGTGCCGTTGCCCTCGTACAAGGCCTCGACCCGGAAGGAGCCGACTGCGCCGAACACGTGCGTGCAGTGCGCGTTGCCGCCGGACAGGGCCCCAGAGCAGAGCGCCTTGTGGTTGTAGAGGAACTCAACCCAGCCCTTAGGCGTCCAGCCCCTGACCTTCGCCGCCAGCGTGAACTTGCTGCCGACGTAACCGCTCACATTCGACATCGTCGTGACGGTCGCATGCTTCTTCACAGCGGTCACATGTCCCGCCGTCGCGGCCGCGTGCCTGGCCGCCGGTGCCGCGTGCTTCGCTGTCGAGGCCGCGTGCTTCGCCGAGGCATTCGTGTGGGGTGCAGAAGTAGCCGCGACCGCGCTGATGGCCGGGACTGCCAGTGCCGCAGCCCCCACGGCCGTGATCCCAACGATCCAAACTCGGGCTGCGCTGCGGCGCGCCGCCTTCCCCGCCGCCCTTTGTGGCCAGCTGAAATTCATGCCTGTGTTGCCTCCTCCTGATGTCACCCGGAACTGGGTGGATGCTGGCGATCAGCCGACATACCACGCTGTCGTCCTCAATACGACGCCAAGCGGGACGATTCGGATCACATGCGGACTCGACTTTCACACTTTTTGGCTAGTGGGCGATCATGACGACATTGTCCAGGTCGTGCCAGGATCCCGCAGGCCGCCGCCGGGCAGCCCGCACTCCGGGGCCAGCAATTTGCCTGCTCAGAAGCCCCCATCGGCCACGGTCATGTAAGCGGGCTATGAACATACGTTCGGAAAGTTCCTGTGCAGGACCCGGCCCGCGGTGACGGACACGTCGAGGAAGGTTATGCCGCCTCCGTCGTCGTAGCGGGCGACGAGGACGTACTGGCCCGGCGGAAGGTCGAGAGAGAACTTCTGGTTCTGGCTGACGTGCTGGCGGGCGGCCACGGCGGTTGGCAGTACGAGGCGGTAGGTCTGGTAGGTCCTGTTGCTTTCACCGGCGACCAGCTTCCACGTCTGCCGGCCGTGCAGCGCCGTAACCGTCCCCGCCGCGTAGGGCATCGGCCCCCTCTGGATTCCTAGTCCCTGGCAGGGGTCGATGTATCCCGTCACCACGCCGGTGTGCGTCGCCAGCGGGGCGGGATGGCTGGCGCCGCTGTGCGCCGTGGCCCCGCTGCCCGACAGGACAGCTGCCCCGGCCAGGCCGCCGCCGACCGCGGCCGCGATCATGATCACTGCCAGCGCGGCCCTCCGGCGCCGCCGCCTGGCATGCGCGCGTGCTTCTTCTATGAGTGCCTGCGCCTCGGCTGGTATCGCCGTGCAGGGCGCGACCACTGGTGGTGCGCCTTTCATGGTGCTAGTCTGACTGGCACCATGCTCGATGTCAACGTGGATCGCGGAGACCGGCTGCCTCTCCACGATCAGGTGTGCGCGAAGATCCGCCGGGCCGTCGCCGACGGCGAGGTGGGTCCTGGTGAGCGGCTTCCGCCCGCGCGAGACCTGGCCGCTGTGCTGAACGTGAACACCAACACCGTGCTGAGGGCACTGCGACTGCTGCGCGATGAGGGGCTGCTGGAGTTCCGCCGCGGACGGGGAATCACGGTAGTCGGCCCGGCGCACCGGGGTGCGGTCCTTGCCCGCGCTCGCGAGCTTGTCCAGTTCGCCAAGCGTCAGGGCTACGACCGTGATGAGCTCATCAGGATCATCGAAGACATGACATAGCCCGGCCCAGGCGTGACGGGCGGATTGCATTGTCGGGCGCGTGAAGAATGCGCGCGCGCTGCGCGGAGTGCCGCCGTTGACTGCGCATCCATTCAGGTGCGGTAGATATCCCGGCGATGGGCCACGTCCACTACTGTCACAACGCGAGCCTTATCGTCGATGCGGTAGATCACCCTGTAGGTGCCGCGGCGCGCGCTGAACCTGTCGTCCATCGGCGGAAGCAGTCTCTTCCCGATTCGGTGCGGGTCCGCCAGCAGAGGGCCAATTATGAATTCATACGCGGCTGCTGCAACGGCCTCTGGGAGTGTCTCACTCAGCGCCCGGCGGACGGTGGATGTCGTCCGCAACTCGTAGGCTTCTTTCGCAGAATCGCCGGTCACCGTGTGCGGCGCTGCCGCATTGCTTCGGCAAGTTCTTCGGCGGAGATGAACTCACCGCGAGCCAGCTCAGCGTCCGACTCGGCTAGCCGGTTCATGGTCGCGGCGTCGCGCATGATCTCCAGAGTCTCCTCCAGCCGCTCCAGGTCTTCGGGGGCGATCAGGACGGCCGAAGGCCTGCCATGCACGGTCACCGTGACTCGCTCATGGTGATCGTGAACACGGCTGACTATCTCGGACAGGTGGGACTTGACATCTCCGAGCGGGAGTACCGTCATAGTCAAAAGTATGACTAAAATTTGGCTCAATGTCAAAGGGCGGGCTTGCCCGGTCATCGCTGGGCACCGTCTGAGGCGGGTCCGTCGCTCGGCGCGAACACCGCACGGCTGACCCTCTGAATGCCGTCGCTCCCCCGGCGTGCTTTAGGTCCGCGGGATTAAGCTACTGGAAAGGGCTTTCGTGCTGAGGGAGCGCCGATCGTGGGTCCAGACGCCAGAGGCTTCCCGCCGGGGCACCTGCGGGTATCTGATGCTGAACGTGACAGGGCGCTGTCCGAACTGAGCATGGCCTATCAGGTAGGCCGGATCACGGCCGATGAGTTCGACCACCGATCCACGCAGGCACTGAGCGCCCAGACCGGAAGACAACTAGCCGCCTTGCTCGCAGACCTGCCTGTCGGCGGCAGTCCAGGCGGCGCTGTCCCCGCGGTCACTGCAATCCCGCGGCGAGCCGATGGCTACCTCGTTTCCAGGCTTACCATCGGCGCGTCCCTCACCGCGATCTGCTTTGGCGGCGTGGCCGTGACCAACGCTCTGCGCCCTGGCGCCGGCGGGAGCGCCGTGCTGACGCCAGCAGCGGTGGCTGTGCTGTGTGCTGTGCTGGTCATCGTCTTGCTGATCCGGGCCCGTGCGAGCAGGGCCTGACGGCGGATCAGCGACGCTCCCGAAGGTGTGCGACCGCGCGCTGGCCCGACATCCGCTACTCCCCGGAGGGCTGGAGTTCGGCCATGCGCGACCACCCGTCGACCGGAAGGTCGGCATACACGATCTCAGGCGGCGCAGCCAGGAGGCCGGGCATGCGGGCGATGGCCGACTTGAAGTGATCGGAGTCCACGTGGGCCTTGCCCGCAGCGGTGTCCCGGAAGGCCTCGACGAGGAAGTACACGCCAGGGTCATCGGTACTGCGCGACCACTCGAAGCTGATGGTGCCCGGTTCGGCGCGGGAGGCCGCGGTGAACTCCTCGACGAGCCGGGGGAACTCCTCGGCGTACTCGGGCCGGACCGGATGCCGGACGACGATGAAGATCATGCTAGGCCACGATGGTGACTTCGTAGACTGCGCGGTCAGGGGCCCCGGCCAGCACGTCACCGAGCTTGCCGATCTGCTGCTGATAGTTCCCGCTGGCTTCGCTCGCTGCCAGGTCCGCTGCGCTGGTCCACATGCTGTAGCCGATGCTCTTGTCGTGCTCGCGATCGATCAGCACCACGAACCCCTGGAACCCATCCTGTTCTTGAAGCGCGGGCACGATGGAGTCCTGGATGAGGGTGAGCCACTCGTCCATCTTGCCCGGCTGAATCTGGTTGCTGACGACACGTGCGTGCACGGTTCCCCCTCCGCTGAAAGCTGTCGTGGAGGTACGTCACCGCGGGAGCACACGGATCACCCATGTCCAGGCTGCCATTGAGTGTCAAGTTCGGGTACCCGGGCGACATTTGAGTTCCGGTAGCTAGGCGGCAGTCAGCGGGGTGTTTCGGATGGCGGAGTTCTTGCGGCGGGGGCGGCCCTTGGGGGGCTGGCGAAGGCGCCGAGCTCGCGGGAGCGGACGTGGCGGATCGGGTGGACGCGGATGACCTGGCCGTCCCTGAACAGCTGCGCCGAGGCGGCGACGATGGAGACGTCGATGGCGGTGCGGGCCCGTCGACGGCCGGCCGCGTACGAGGTGCCGACGACCTGCGTCGTCACCTGGCCATGCTGGACACGGAAAGAGAGGCGTTCGGGAACAGCTACCGCGATTCCTGGCTGCTCGCCTGCCACCCGGACGGGCGCCCGGTGCACCCCGACACGATCACCAACCGGTTCAACCGACTCGTCGACCGGCCAGGGTCTAGCGCATCCGCCTGCACGATGTGCGGCACACCTACGCCACGGTGTCTCTCGCTCG
>JASHXJ010000268.1 GCA_030043595.1 Trebonia sp. | reverse complement strand
TGCCGAACGCCACGACGCGCAGCCGCTGCGTCCTTCGCCCCGCCGCCACGACCGTGCCGCCGAGCGGCAGCTTGTCCAGCGTGCCCATCGTGTAGGAGACGGCGATCCCGCCGTCGGCCACCCCGTCCCAGAGCGCGTCCGAGGCGGCGGTCGGCCGCGCCGCGAACGAGCGGAACACCGACGGGTCTACCCCGAGGACGGCGGTCTCGGCCCCGCTGACCCGCATCCGGACCGCCTCGATCTGCTCGGCCGCGACAACGCCGGGCAGCCGGGATACGGCGGCCGTCAGCTGAGGGGACAGCGAGAACGGCGCCACGATGAGCAGGTCGGCCTGGAACGTATGGCGCAGTGGCGCCACCGCGGGATGGGCCGCGGTCGGCCGGGCGGCTGGCACGGCCGGCACCGCCGGCACGGCCGAGCCTGACAGCAGGTGACCGGCCGCGCCCAGGGTCAGCCCCGGCGCGACCGGTGAGTCACCGGTGGACGGCCGGACCCTGGGCAGGTCGAACAGGGAGAGAGCGGCGGGAGAGCCCGGAGTGGCGCTGACGCGGGCCGGGTGCGGGACCCTGCCGGAACCGAGCTGGCCGCGCGGCGGGCCGCTGAACACCGCGACGAGCGCCCCGGCGAGGATCCCCAGCGCCGCGACGACGGCAACGCCAGCGGGCAGAAACCGCCTTGGGTGGCGTCCCCCCCGCCTGATCGCCCGCGCCAAACGCCGGACCCCACCCTCGGTCAGGTGCACAGTCCTAACTCTGCCGCAGCGATCGGGCGCTCGTCCAGTCGCGCAAATGCTGTTCCGGCCGCCGATACCGCGTGTTCACCGGGCGAAACGGCACTGGCCGGCTCCGGCGGGGACCCCTTCTAGCGTCCCAGCGTCTCGCGCAGTGCCGCGGGGCTGGTGACCGGGGCCTGGCAGGTGAAGCCACGGCACACGTACGCGGTCGGGGCGCCGGATACCAGGCCGCGGCCGGCCAGCAGCGGGACCAGGTCAGCGCCACCGGATTCGCCGGCCCCGCCCCCGCCATCGGTGCCTGGGCCGAGGGCGAAGACCGCGCCAGGCGGCGCCATGTGCAGCGCGGTGCGCAGCAGGTCGCGAGTGCGCGGGTCGTCGTCCGGGCCGACGACTGCGATCTCGGCCGGCCCGGACAGCAACGCCTCGGCCACCGCCAGGCCCTTGCCCGCGGCGCGCGGATAGCGGACCGCGATCGGCGGCAGGACGCGCAGCGCGGCGGCCGCCGCGTCGGTGTGCCGCGCCGAGCCGAACAGGGCGCCGTAGCTCAGCAGCGCGTCCGCCGCCGCGAACGCGCCCGAGGGGGTGGCGTTGTCGGCGGGGTCGGCGGGCCTGAAGATCAGCCGTTCGCCGTCCTCGGCCGTGTCGTAGAAGCCGCCGGAACCGTCACCGAACACGGACAGCACGGTGTCAAGCAGCCCGCCCGCGACCGCGACCCAGCGTGCGTCGCCGGTCACCCCGTACAGGGCCAGCAGGCCGGACGCCACGCACGCGTAGTCCTCGAGCAGCCCGGCGCTCGGCCCGGCCACCCCGTCCCGCGACGTCCGGCAGATCCGCGTGCCCGAGACGTGGACCGACACCAGCAGTCCGGCCGCGTCCGTGGCGGCGGCGATCAGGTCGGGCCGGTCGAACAGCAGGCCGGCTTCGGCCAGCGCGGCGATCGCCATGCCGTTCCAGGCCGCCACCACCTTGTCGTCGCGGGCCGGCCGGGGCCGCCCGTCGCGGGCGGCGAGCAGGGCGCCGCGTATCCGGTCCAGCCGCTCGTGGTCGCCGGGCTCGGCGCGCCGCTGCAGGACCGAGGTGCCGTGCTCGAACGTGCCGCGCCCTGTAACGCCGAACACCTCGGCCGCGAACGCGCCGTCCTCCTCGCCGAGCACCTCGCGCAGCTGGGCGGGAGTCCAGACGTAGAACGCCCCCTCCGCGCCGTCGCTGTCCGCGTCAAGCGACGCGGCGAGCCCGCCCTCGGGCGTGCGCAGCTCACGCAGCATGAAGTCGCACGTCTCCTCGGCCACGCGGCGCGCCTGCGCGGACCCGGTGATCCGCCACAGGTACGCGTAGCAGCGGGCGAGCAGCGCGTTGTCGTACAGCATCTTCTCGAAGTGCGGCACGACCCAGGCCGCGTCCACGCTGTAGCGCGCGAACCCGCCGCCCAGCTGGTCGTACATGCCCCCGCGGGACATCGCCTCGCACGTGCGCTCGGCCATCGACAGGGCGGCCGCCGACCCGGTACGCGAGTAGTGCCGCAGCAGGAACTCGAGCACCATCGACGGCGGGAACTTGGGGGCCCGGCCGAAGCCGCCTGCCGTCCGGTCGAAGCCGGCCTCGAGCCCGGTCACCGCCGCCGCGGTGACCTCCTGCAGGGCCAGGCCGCCCGGGACGGCGCCGTCGTCGAGCCCGGACAGGGCCGAAGCGTTCTCCGCGAGCGCCGCCGCTATTCGCTCGGCCTGGTCACTGACCTGCCCCCGGTCCTGCTGCCAGGCCCGGGCCACCGCGGTCACCAGCCGGAGGAACTGCGCGCGCGGAAAGTACGTGCCGCAGTAGAAAGGCTCGCCGTCCGGCGTCATGAAGACGGTCATCGGCCAGCCGCCCTGGCCGGTCATCGCCTGCGTCGCGGCCATGTAGACGGCGTCCACGTCGGGCCGCTCCTCCCGGTCCACCTTGACCGCGACCACGTTCTCGTTGACGACCGCGGCGGTCGCCGGGTCCTCGAATGACTCGTGCGCCATCACGTGACACCAGTGGCAGGCGGCGTACCCGACCGACAGCAGCACTGGCACGTCGCGGCGCCGCGCCTCCGCGAACGCCTCCTCGCCCCAGGGCCACCAGTCGACCGGGTTGCCGGCGTGCTGCAGCAGGTAAGGGCTTGTCGCCGCCTTCAGCCGGTTCATAAGACCCATTCTTATGCGGAACGGAGCGGGGCGTCTGCCCAGGGCACCCTTATCCGGCTGGCTACCCTGACGAACTCAGCGATGCCTGCGGGAAGTTGCCCTGGGCGCCATCGCGCTGGCAGGTGAGCGTGTACCCGCGCACCTCGACCGTGAGCCGGTTCCCGGCCACGCTGGCCGTGGCGTCCGCCGACATGCTCAAGGAGTCGATCGCGCTCTCCGCGAGCAGGGTGACCGGGTCGTGGCCGACGTACAGAACCAGCGTCGTGCCCACGTTGCTGGTGACGAAGCCGCCAGCGGTCACCCGGTAGGTTCCGCCGTGGGTATTGACGGGCTCGTTGGCGATGAACTGCCCGCCGGGCGTGAATATCAGGAAGACCGAGTACCGCGCCGGGATGGCTGTGGTTTCGCCGTCGTGCGCGATGGCGACGACGGTCCACTTATACCCGACGAACGGCGGCGACTGGGGGGAGCTGCACGCCGCCAGGGCCGCCAGGAGCAGGCACATGCCAGCAGCGGCCAGCGTCACGGACCGGAAGCGGCGGGTCATGCCCTCATTCTGGCCGCCTGGCCGATCAGGTAGAAGACCGCGCCGCCGACGCCGACGAAAAAGCCCAGCGGCCAGTTGGTGCGGTAGGAGAGGGTGATCGACAGCCACACCGTGGCCAGCGCGATCGCGACGGACAGCGCCATCGCGACCCCAGGGCGCGCGGTGACGCTGCGGGCCGCCGCGGCCGGGCCGATCATCAGGCTGAACATCAGCAGCGCGCCGACGACCGGGATGGTCATGGAGGTGGCGAGCGCCATCACGACCAGGAAGTACAGCTCCATCTTCCGAGTGGACACGCCCTGGGCGTCGGCGACCTCGGGCAGCGCGGAAGTCAGCATGAGCGGGCGGAACGCTAGCGCGATGGCCGCGGCCGAGACCAGGCCCAGGCCGACGATCGGCAGCACCTCGCTGGTGCTGACTCCGAAGACCTCCCCGAACAGCAGCGAATACGTCTCCTCCGCGTACTCGGTGCTCACGCTGACGAACAGCGCACCGAGGCCCAGCATCAACACGAGCGCGAGCGCGGTCACCACGTCGTGCCGGGCCTTGCGGCCCAGTGCCCCTATGCCGAGCGCTCCGCCGACCGCGAAGACCGCCAGTCCCCAGATGACGTTGATGCCAATCAGGCTGGCGCCGGCGGCGCCGGCGAACGCGCCGTTCGGGATCGCGTGCGCGGCGAAGGTCGAGCCGCGCAGCACCGCGAAAAAGCCGGTCATCCCCGCGATAACGGCGACGATGCTTGCCGTGATCCAGGTATTGAGCATCAGGCCGGAGAACATTCGGCCCCCTCGTGCGGCGAGCGCGGAGCCAGCCGGCGCGGCCTTCGCACATAGGTGAGCAGGTATCCGGCAACGACGAGCACCACGACGAAGAAGCTCACCGGCCAGCCGTGACCGTGCGGCGGCCAGTCATCGGAGTCGTAGGCGAGCACGATGCCGAGCCAGGTGGCGGCTACCCCGCTGAGCGCCGAGGCGGCCATGGCCCGGACAGGGCTCTTCGTCAGGCGCAGCGCGGTCGCCGCCGGGCCGATCAGCAGCGCGGTGGACAGCACGGCGCCGATGGCGACGGCGGACAGCGACACAGAGATCGCGAGCGCGATCAGGTAGGCCATGCCGACTAGGCGCACGTTAACGCCGCGCGCCCGGGCAAGGTCCGGGGACAGCGAAGTCAGCAGCAGCACGCGGGCCAGCACGGCGACTGCGAGCACCGCGACCGCGCCGGACGCTATCAGCGCCGGGACAGTGTCCGGGCTGATCACGAACATGGAGCCGAACAGGATCGTGAACGACGCGCCTGTGGTCGACGTCTGCTGCGTGCCCAGGTACAGGAAGAGCGCGGCCGCGCCGAGCGCGGCGCCGAGTACCACGCCAGTAGCGACGTCCCGGCCGCGGCGGCGCTGTACGCCGATCGCCTCCATCAGTCCCGCCGCGGCGATCCCCGCGGCCAGGAACCCCCAGAACTGGTTGAGGCCCACGAGGAACGCGCCGGACCCGCCGGTGGTGGCGACGTCAGCCAGCGAGTGGCCGGCGAAACTCTGGCTGCGAATGACGGTGAACACGCCGATAACTCCCGAGGCGACGGCGACGATGCCGCCCACAAGGAGGGCGGTCCTGACTGGACCGGAGGCCAGCAGGCCGGGCTCGAAGAGAAAGTGCATGGCCGCCTCTTAGTCTTTACTCGCCAGCCACTACGAGGACCCGGTTGTGCACCCGGACGACGTCGACGTGGTGACCGTACAGCCTGGTGAGCCCCTCGGAGGTGACGACCTCGTCGGTGCTGCCGGTCGCGACGTGCCCGTTGGCGACATACACGATCCGGTCCATGACGCTGAGCAGCGGGTTCATGTCGTGCGCGGACAGCAGGACCGAGATCTCGTTGTCCCGAGCCAGCTTGCCGAGCAGCGCGACGATCTCTTGCTCACTTTTGAGGTCCAGGTTCGCCAGCGGCTCGTCGAGCAGCAGCATGCGCGGCCGGCTGATCAGCGCGTGCGCGATCAGCACGCGCTGCTGCTCGCCGCCGGACAGTTCGCCGACGCGGGCGTCGGCGAACTTCTCCGCCCCGACATCGCGAAGCGCCATGTCAATCAGTTCCCGGCGCCGACTGGACGGGAAGCCGAAGCCGAGCCGGTGGCCGTCCAGGCCGAGTGAGACAACGTCGCGGGCCCGCAGCGGCATATCGGGGTCGATGACAAGCTTCTGCGGCACGTAACCGATGCTGCTGTTGTGGTGTGCCTGGCGCGGCTCGCCGTCGATGAGCACCTGGCCGCCTGACGGCTCCTGCAGGCCGAGGATAACACGCAGCAAGGTGGTCTTGCCGGCGCCGTTGGGCCCGATGAGGCCGGTGAACTCGCCCTTGCGAATGCCGAACGTGACATCGCTGAGAACCAGGCGGCCGCCAAGCCGGACACCTATGCCCTCGAGCTTGAGCAGGTCAGCCTGCTCCGTTTTGTGCTGCGCTGTTTCCTGTGACATCACGGCCTCACAAGTGCTCGGTCGAGACCTTGCCGGTGACCGCCTTGCGCAGGTCCTGCACCTCGGTCAGCATCCAGGTCTGGTAGTCAAAGCCGGGTACGGGCATCGTCTCGTAGACGCCGACGACCGGGATGTCATTCTGCTGCGCCAATGTAATCAGCGACTCGGTCAGCGGATCGGTCACCTGCTGGTTGTAGAGGAACACCTTGACCT
>JASHXJ010000267.1 GCA_030043595.1 Trebonia sp. | reverse complement strand
TGGCCGCTGGCGGCGGTCGGGCCGGCGCTTCTCGTGGTGGCGCTGGCGGGCCGGTCGGTGCGCGGCTCGTTCTGCACTGGCCTGGTTTTCGGCCTCGCCTTCTTCCTCCCGCTTGTCTCGTGGGTGGTCAACCTGGCCTGGTTTGCCTGGGTCGCGCTCGCGGTCGCCTCGGCGCTCCTGTTCGCTGTGCTCGCGCTGGGACTGCGCCTGCTCCTGCGACTGCCGGCGCCGTGCTGGCCGGTCGCGGTGGCCGGCTGGTGGGTCGCCGCCGAGGCGCTGCGGGACCGCTGGCCGTTCGGCGGCTTCCCGTGGGGACGGCTCGCCATGAGCCAGGCGGGAACGCCGGCGGCCGGATGGGCGGCGATCGGCGGCGCTCCCGTGCTGACCTTCGTGGTCGCCCTTGTCGGCGGCACGCTCGGCTGGCTGCTGCTCACGCTGCCTGCCGCCCGGCGCGGGCTGGCGACCCCCGCCGATCGCAGGCCTGCGGCCTGGGCGGCTCTCGCGCTCGTCGCAGCCATCGGCCTGGCCGTGCTGCCCGCCGCCCTCCCGCTCGACCCGGTCCCGCACGGCAGCCCCACCGCGGAGGTGGCGGCCATTCAGGGCAACGTGCCGCGGGAGCGGAGCCTGGTCGCGCAGATCAGCGACTGGACGGTCACCCTCAACCACGCGACCGCTACGGACAAGCTCGCCGCGCAGGTCAAGGACGGCCGCGAGCCCGCCCCTGACCTGGTGATCTGGCCGGAGAACTCCACCGACATCGATCCCCGGCTGGACCCGCAGGTCTATGACGAGATCGCCAGCGCGGCCGCCACGATCGACCGCCCGATCCTCGTCGGCGCCGTGCTGCAGGACCCGCAGCGCAACGCGGGCCTGCTCTGGCTGCCGGGCAAGGGACCAGTGGCCATGTACGTCAAGCGGCAGCTCGTGCCGTTCGGCGAGTACGTCCCGCTACGCGGCCTCATCAGCAAGATCACCTCGCTGACCCAGCTTGATCCGGTAAACGACACCCCAGGCCGCACCAACTACGTGTTCCACGTCGGCCAGATCAGGCTCGGCGACGTCATCTGCTATGAGATCGGGTTCGACGGCCTCGTCCGTTCCGACGTCGCCGACGGCGCGAACCTGCTGGCGATGCAGACCAACGACGCCACGTTCGAGCGTGCGGGCGCCATCACCGCCGAAACAGGCCAGCAACTCGCCATGGCCAGGATCCGCGCCGTGGAGCACGACCGCGCCGTCGTCGTCGCGAGCACCACCGGGTACAGCGCGATCATCGCACCCGACGGGCAGATCATCACGAGCAGCGGCATCTGGCAGCAGGCGGAGCTCGAGGCAAGGGTTCCGCTGATCACCTACACCACCCTCGCCGACCGCGTCGGCCAGTGGCCCGAGTACGTGATCACCGCGCTGACGATCCTCGCCGCCGCCTTCACCGCGGCGCGCACGCTGCGCCGCCCGCGCTGGCTGCGCAGGCCGCGATCTGGCAACAAGCCGGCCGGGGCGGCATAAGGGCCGATAAACTGGGCAGCCCCCGAGGAGAGGATCCCCGTGTACGGCAGCCAGACCGGCCGGTCACGGCGTCTCGCCGCCGCCGCGCTCGCGGCAGCCGCGGGCCTGCTCGCCGCGGCCTGCACGAGCACTACCCCGGTAGCCACGCAGCTGAACCCCCAGGCCGTGTCCGCCGCGCCCGCACAGACGGTCTCGAAGTACCTGAAGATCACCCCTGCCCCCGGTACGGAGGACGCCGACCCGTCAGCCGGCATCACGGTCCGCGCGCTGAACGGCGGCCGGGTGACGAAGGTCACCGTGCGCACGAGCGGCGACGCGGTCACGGGGACGCTGAGCAGCAACGGCACGACCTGGCACAGCACCTGGGCGCTTGACGTCGCGCAAGCCTACACGGTGACCGCGACCGGCACTGGCAGCCGGGGCCACCCGGTCACGGCCACCAGCACGTTCCGCACGCTGACGCCCGCGCAGACGTTCCAGACGGAGATCTACGAGGGCCAGGACGCGACCTACGGCGTCGGCATGCCGATCATGCTGACCTTCAGCCAGCCGATCACGGACAGGGCGGCCGTCGAGCGGTCGCTGGAGATCACCACCTCGAAGCCGGTGATCGGCGCGTGGTACTGGGACGGCGACGAGCAGGTTGACTTCCGGCCGCGGGACTACTGGCCGGCCGGCACGACGGTCAGCTTCGACGGGCACCTGAACGGCGTCGAGGGCGCCAGCGGCGTGTTCGGCGCGCACGACCTCACCCAGACGTTCGACATCGGCCAGTCCGTGATCGCGGTCGCGAGCACGAGCGCCCACTACACGCTGATCTACGTCGACGGCAAGCTGAAGTACGACTGGCCGATCAGCACCGGCCGGGAGACCCTGCCGACCCCCGACGGCACCTACCTGACCGTGAACAAGGGCAATCCGGTCCGCATGATCGGCGGCAAGAAAGGCACGCCCGGCTACTACAACGAGCTGGTGAACTGGGCAGTGCGGTTCACGTTCAGCGGCGACTACTACCACTCCGCGCCGTGGTCGGTCGTCGACCAGGGCGTCAGCAACGTGAGCCACGGGTGCGTGAACCTGCCACCCGCGGACGCGCAGGCCTACTACCAGCTGGCCGTCCCCGGTGACCCGATCACGATCACCAACAGCCCGAAAGCCGGCGACTGGGACGACGGCTGGACCGAGTGGTTCTACGACTGGAACCAGTACCTGGCGGGCAGCGCCACGCACATGGCCGTCGAGGCCGGCCCCGGCGGCAGCACGTTCGTCAGCCCGTCGTCACTGCCCGCGGACACGGCCTCCGTGCCGACCGGCACATCAGCGGCGGACAATTACCTGGCTGCCTGACGGAACACACGGTTCGTTCGGGATAAAAATTCACAGTGTCCCGAACGGACCGTGGCGGCTGCACCTGCGCGAGTGCGTGCGGCGGGATTACGGACGGGCGGTGCTGCTGCTGCTCGTGGTGCCCGAGGTCTGCTGGACGACGTGCGTGGCCGTCGAGCCGGAGGAGACGGCGAGGATCACGCCGAGGGTCAGCGCGAGCGCCAGCGGGATGAGCAGCGGGGCGGCGGCGCGCATGGTCCGGCGGCGGCGTGCCCGCCTGCCGCTCGACCGGCCGCGGAAGCCGCCCTCGATCAGCATCCCCACGCTAGCCACCTCGCCTCCTGTTGGCGCAGACCAGCCGGGCCTCCCTGGTTGGCACACGGCGGGTTCTGTCCGGCTCGCTGAACGGGCCAACGGCCAGGCTAACGCCGATACCAAGCTGTTATCTAGTGGGTAGCGGAAATTAGCAGGAAACGGTCGCAACACAACCGGATTCGTGTCATGGCGCCGCCCACAGGGTGGCGATGCCCTGGCCGACCCCGATGCACATCGTCGCGGCCCCCCTGGCGGCGCCGCGGCGGCGCATCTCGTGCAGCAGCGTGGTGACGATCCGGGCGCCCGAGCAGCCGAGCGGATGGCCGATCGCGATGGCGCCGCCGTTCACGTTCACCTTCTCCGCGTCGAGCTTGAGCTCATCGGCCACCGCGACCGACTGGGCGGCGAACGCCTCGTTGACCTCGACCAGGTCCAGGTCCTCTGTGCGCCACCCGGCGCGGGCGAGCGCGCGGTGCATCGCGGGTACCGGGCCGATGCCCATGTAGTCCGGGTGCACGCCGGCCGCCGCGGCGCCGGCATACCTCGCGATCGGCGTGACGCCGGCCCGCCTGACCGCTGCCTCCGACATCAGCAGCAGCGCGGCGGCGCCGTCGTTCAGCGGCGAGGAGTTCCCGCCGGTCACCGTGCCGCCCTTGCGGAACGCGGGCTTCCTGGCCGCGAGCTCCTCCATGGTGATGTCGGTGTCGATGCCCTCGTCGGAGGTCACCTGGCCGCGGGCGGTGGCGACCGGGACGATCTCGGCGCCGAACCGGCCCGCGTCGCGGGCCGCGGCGGCCAGCTGGTGGCTGCGCAGCGCCCACTCGTCCTGGCGCTG
>JASHXJ010000266.1 GCA_030043595.1 Trebonia sp. | reverse complement strand
GGCCTCGCCGACGTGGTCACCGCCGAGGCGGCGGGCACCCCGATGGAGGCGCTGTTCGTCGACGAGGGCTTCGGCACGCTCGACGAGGACACCCTCGAAGAGGTCATGAACGTCCTCGACGGCCTGCGCGAGGGCGGCCGGATCGTCGGCATCGTCAGCCACGTCACCGAGCTGCGCCAGCGCATCCCGGCCCAGGTCCACGTCCGCAAGGGCCACCACGGCAGCCACGTCACGGTAACCGCCGGCTAGCCACGCTCGGCTCCGCCCCGGCCCGGGTATCCCGATCCGCACCAGCCGGTAGATGTTGACCAGCGGCCAATACCTGCCGAATGGCCGTGTAGTCCGGGTTTGAGGTCCCTAGGCGCCCGCCTGCCGGTCGCCGATCCTGGCACCGATGGGCAGTGCAAGCAGGATCAGGCACGACGCCGGCCACCGCCAGCGCATCGCCGCGCAGCGCGCGGCCGCCAGGCGCGCCCGGCTGCGGAACCGGCTGCTGCTGGCGGGCGGCGCGATCGTCGCCGTCGTCGCGGTCACGGTCGCCATGGTCCTGATCAGTGCGGGCAAGCCGAACGCCCCCGTGCCGCCGCCGTCGGACGGCCCGACGGGGACGGCGCTGGCAACCACGGTCCGCGAGCTGAGCACCGTCCCGGCGAACGTCCTCGGCGCCGTCGGTGCCGGACCCATCGACACGAGCGATATCGGGACGACGGCCAGCACCGGCGGCAGCGGCTACCTCGCTCCCGTCACCGGCGCGCTGCTCACGGCAGGTGGCAAGCCGG
Source organism: Trebonia sp. (assembly GCA_030043595.1). Classification (GTDB taxonomy): domain Bacteria; phylum Actinomycetota; class Actinomycetes; order Streptosporangiales; family Streptosporangiaceae; genus Trebonia. Next base: position 4,728 of record JASHXJ010000266.1, on the reverse strand, counting down.
AGGTCCTGTACGTGGGCGCCGACTTCTGCCCGTACTGCGCCGCACTGCGCTGGCCGCTGATCGTCGCGCTCAGCCGGTTCGGATCCTTCTCCGGGCTCACCGCCATCCGGTCGGCCATCACGAACGGAGCCGGCCAGCACGAGCTGTACCCGGCGACCGCCACCTGGACGTTCTACGGATCGTCATACTCGAGCACGTACCTGAACTTCACAGCGGTGGAAACGCAGACGAACGTCCCCGATCCGGCGACCGGAAGCTACACGGTCCTGCAAATGCCGACCACGGCGCAGCAGGCGATAGTGACCGCGTACGACCCGATCAACGGCATTCCGTTCCTTGACATCGGCAACAAGTACGTACAGCTGTCCACCCTCGCCCCGTACGGCCCGCAAGATCTCCAGGGCATGACGTGGACCCAGATAACGGCGGCGCTGCGCGACCCGGCCAGCCCGCTCGGCGCGCAGATCGACGCCTCCGCGAACTACCTGACCGCCGCGATCTGCGAGCTAACCGCAAACCAGCCCGGCACCGCGTGCACCCCAGCGGTCAGGGCACTGCAGCCCCGGCTGGACGGGTGATCAGAAGGCCTGGACAGGTAATCAGAAGGCACTGCGGCGGCGTTTCCCGGACCGCGCGCGACACCGCGAACGCCGCCCTCCAGACAGCCGCCCAGAAGCGTCACACGAGTAACTTCCGTTGCCTTTGTATGCGCCCCGACTACTTTCGGCGCCGTTTTGTCCTGATATGTCGTGCCGCACGCATACAAAGACAGGTACGGCCCGCCCAGGCGGCCCGATTTGTCCCGACCTTTGGTATATGCCAAATTGCGCCGGGTGATCTTTGCAGGCCGGATGGTTGGCTGGTTACTAGCAGGGAAAATCTCGCCGGGGGGTCTCGTGCTACCCGGACCTCCCGGATTACGATCGGGCTTTGGAAAAAGGCGAAACCCTGACTGAACCGCCCGGGGGACGGCGGACAGGCGCGTCAGGCGGCGAACGGTATGGAGGGGTTCCGTTATGTCGGTTCCCGTTGCTCGGCGGGTCGTTGTAGGAGTGGATTTTTCCGCCGAGTCCGCTGCCGCGCTGCGGTGGGCGTGCCGCGAGGCGAGCCTGCGCGGAGCGGAAGTACATGCGGTGCACGCCATTGAGGCGCCCTGCCACAGCATGCCCAGTTACGCGGTGCCCGCCCGCATCCCGGGCGACGAGGATGTCGACGCCGACGTCATGTGGCGGTCGGTGCTGCCCGACCCGGTGCCAGGCGTGCGGGTCCGCACCGAGGTCACCGAGGGTCTCGCCGCGCGCGTCCTGCTCGCCCGCTGCGAAGGGGCGGACATGCTGGTCCTCGGAACTGCCAGCGACACCCCGGGCGAGCTGCGCTCGGCGGGCCCGGTGATCCGCGCCTGCCTGCGCCGCGCTCCCTGTGCGGTCGTCGTCATCAGCGCGGCGCAGGACCCGCTGCCGCGCGGCGAAGCCGACGCGCCGGACACCGAGGTGCATGTCCCGGTCAGGCTTCCCGTTGGCGCCGGGGTCTCCGTCGGCGCCCGAGTCCCGGTGGCCAAGGGCGTGCCCGTACCGGCCGGCGCGTGAGGCGCGTGCGGATAGCCATCCACGTCAAGCCGGGATCCGTGCGGACCCGTGTCGGGGGACGGCACGGCGAGGCGCTCGTGGTCTGCGTCACCGCCCGCGCCGTGGACGGGAAGGCGACGGAGGCGGCGCTCCGGGCCGTGGCCGAGGCGTTCAGCGTCAGGCCCCGTGACGTCCGCCTTGTCATCGGCGCGACGAGCCGCGACAAGGTCGTACACGTCGACGGCGAGGCCGCGGACCTGGCCAGCCGCCTCGACTCGCTGCTCGGCCCCGAAAGCCCCGAAAGCCCCGCGAGCCCCGCACGCCCTGCGGGCTCCGCGCGACCAGCGACCTCGTGAAGGCAGGCATGGAACCAACCCCCGCCGGCACTCCGGAGGCCGCCGGCCCCGTCGTCACGGACAACCCGGCCAGGTCCAGGTTCGAGCTGCACGTGGGCGCCGTCGGCGCCGACGGCGCGCGCGAGCTCGCCGGCTCCGTCAGTTACCACCTGAACGGTCACGTGATCAACCTCATCCACACCGAGGTAGATCCCAGGTTCCAGGGCGCCGGATACGCCGCGCTCCTGGCCAAGGCCAGCCTCGACGCTGCCAGGGAACGGCACCTGGCCGTCCTGCCGACCTGCCCGTACATAAGGTCCTGGATCAGCAGGCATCCCGGCTACGCGGACCTCGTGCCGGAGGAGCGCCGGGCCGGCTTCGGCCTCTGACAGACAGGCTCGCTACGATCGTCAGCAGTGGACAAGCGCGAAAAGCGCGGAAAATCGCGTGACAACACGGCGATCGACACGAAATCTGGACAAAACAGAACGAGGCGGAGGCAACGTGACACGGGTTTGGCTGCCCGACCCACCGGAAACGCTGGGCGGCCTGCCCGACGGCATGGTCGCCGATGTATGGAAAGGCGGCGAGCCGCTCCCCCAGACGCGGGACGAGGTCGAGATCATCGTCCTCCCGTTCGGCGTCACCCCGGAGACGCTCGCCACGATCAGCCGCCTGCCGAACCTCAAGCTCATCCAGCTCACCTCGGCGGGCGCTGAGCGCGTCATCCCCTACGTTCCGGCCAGCGTCACGCTCTGCAACGCCCGCGGCGCGCACGACGCCGCGACCGCCGAATGGACGGTCGGGGTCATCGTCGCCCACCTGAGAAGCTTCCCGCGGTTCATCGAAGCGCAAGAACAGGGCCGCTGGGACTTCGCCCCGAGCGAATCGGTGGCAGGCAAGCAGGTGCTGATCGTCGGGTACGGCTCGATCGGCGGTGCCGTCGAGCGCCGCCTGGCCGGCTGGGAGGTCACGATCGAGCGCGTGGCCAGGACCGGCCGGCCCGCCGAGGGCGTGCGCGGCATCGAGGACCTGCATGCGGTTCTCCCGCACGCTGACGTCGTCGTGCTCCTCGTCCCGGTCACCGGACAGACACGGCACCTGGTGAACGCGGAGTTCCTCGCGAGCATGAAAGACGGCGCGCTGCTCGTGAACGCGGCCCGCGGTGCCATCGTGGACACCGACGCCCTGCTGAAGGAGCTCAGCACGAGAAGGATCAGGGCGGCGCTCGACGTCACCGAGCCGGAGCCGCTGCCGCCCGGGCACCCGCTCTGGACCGCGCCAGGCCTCCTGCTCACCCCGCATGTCGGCGGCGCGATCACGGACACGCGCGAGCGCGCGTACGCGGTCGTCAGCGCGCAGCTCGCCAGGTACGCGGCCGGGGAGCCGCTGCAGAACGTGATCGGTCCGCGCGGTTACTGAAGTCGCGCGCAGTTTACGATGGGGCCATGTGGCACTTTCCCGCGCGAGCCATGTGGCAGCCACCCGGGTACGCAGGACTAGAGGGCTAGGCCGTGTCAGTGACCCCGAACGAGGCCCGGCCGGCGATCCTGACCGTGGACGACGACCCAGCGGTTTCCCGCGCCGTCTCCCGTGACCTGCGCCGCAAATACGGCGAGCACAGCCGGATCGTCCGCGCCGAGTCCGGCGCGGACGCCCTGGAGGCGCTCAGGCAGATGAAGCTGCGCGGCGAGCAGGTCGCGGTGATGCTGGCGGACTACCGGATGCCGGGCATGAACGGCATCGAGTTCCTCGAGCAGGCGATGGACATCTTCCCGTACGCCAAGCGGGTACTGCTGACCGCGTACGCGGACACGGGGGCCGCCATCGACGCGATCAACATCGTCGACCTGGATCACTACCTGCTCAAGCCCTGGGATCCGCCGGAGGAGAAGCTCTATCCGGTGGTCGACGACCTGCTGAAAGCCTGGCGCAAGGACACGAGGAAGCTCGGCAGGGAAAGGGAGATCAAGGTCGTCGGGCACCGCTGGTCGGCTCCGTCATCCGAGATGCGCGACTTCCTGGCCCGCAACCAGGTGCCCTACCGCTGGTACTCCTCCGACGAGCCCGAAGGCCAGCGGCTGCTCGACGCCGCCGGCGCCGGCGACCGCGAGCTCCCGGTCGTGATCACCTCCGGCGGCGAGGTCCTGATCGCGCCGACCCACAGCGAGGTAGCGGCCCGCGTGGGCCTGTCGACCTCTCCGGAGGGGCATTTCTATGACCTGATCGTGGTGGGCGGCGGGCCAGCCGGGCTCGGCGCGGCGGTCTACGGCGCCTCCGAGGGGCTGCGCACCCTGCTCGTGGAGAAGTTCGCGACCGGCGGCCAGGCGGGTACGAGCTCGCGGATCGAGAACTACCTCGGCTTTCCCGACGGGGTGTCCGGCGGGCAGCTCACCGAGCGGGCGCGGCGGCAGGCCGCCAAGTTCGGCGCCGAGGTGCTGACCACCTGCGAGGTGAACGCGCTCGAGGTGAACGGCTCGGCCCGAACGGTAAAGCTCACCGACGGCAGCGCGATCGACGGCAAGGCGGTCATCCTCGCGACCGGCGTGGCGTACCGGCAGCTGGACTCGCCCGGCTGTGACCTCATGCAGGGCTGCGGCGTCTTCTACGGCGCGGCGCTCGCCGAGGCCGAGGGCTGCCGGGGCCAGGACGTGTACATCGTGGGCGGCGCCAACTCGGCCGGCCAGGCGGCGGTCTACCTGGCCCGGTTCGCCAGAAGCGTAACGATGCTGGTGCGCGCGCCGTCCCTGGAACAGTCGATGTCCTACTACCTCATCCAGCAGATCGCCGGCATCGCGCAGATATCGATCCGGACCTGCACCGAGGTG
>JASHXJ010000265.1 GCA_030043595.1 Trebonia sp. | reverse complement strand
CAGCTGGGCCAGTTCGTCTACGTGCCCAACCGCGTCTTCCGGGCGATCAAGGCCGCCACCCCCGGCAGCTACACCTTCATCCTGCCGGCGACCAAGGAGGTGCCGCGCAGGCTGCAGCACCCGGGGAAGAAGACCGTCGGGGTGCGCATCCCGCGGCACGCGGTCGCCCAGGCGCTGCTCGCCGAGCTCGGCGGGCCGCTGGTCTCGACCACCCTGCTGCTGCCCGGCCAGGACGAGCCGATGACCCAGGGATGGGAGATCGCCCAGCAGCTCGACCACGCGGTGGACGCGGTGCTCGACTCCGGCGACTGCGGGACCGAGCCGACAACGGTGATCGACTTCTCCCAGCCCGAGCCGGAGATCGTCCGCCGCGGGGCAGGCGACACGGCCGGCTTCGAGTGAGCGGCCGGTCAGGTCCAGGGCGGCGGCGATGGGTGCCGCGGCTCGTAGACCGGCAATTCCGAGCCGTCCGGCAGGCGGATGGCCGCCAGACGGCCCCAGCCCTGATCGGAGATCTCCCGCGCGACTTCGGCTCCCTTGCTCCGCAGCTCGGCGAGCGTGGCCTCGATGTCGTCGCACACCAGGTACAGCTCGTGACGGGTGTCCCCGCCGGCGGGGTGAACAGCGAGCTCGGCTGGGGGCAGGGCGAAAATGGGCCAGCCGCCGCCCGCATCCGCCCACGGCAGGCCGAGCACGTCGGCGAAGAACGCCCGAACCCGCTCGGCGTCCGGGGAGAACACGAACGCATGCATCCCGGTGATCACGGCGCGATCCTAACAGCCGGTCGCCGGGAACCATCCTGACAGCGCAGGCGCGCAACCCCGGAACGGCCTCAGGCGAAAGGCGGACTGCCGATGAACGAGAAGGCTCCAGGGACAGGACTGCTCGGCGAGCAGTCAGCCGTCCGGACGATGACCCTGGATGACGTGCGGCTCACCTACGCGGTCGACGGCGCGATGGGGGTGCACCCGCATGTGTTCTTCCCGTTCCTGCCCGCCGGGTACTGGGAGGGCCGCCCCGGCACGCTGAACAGGCAGGGGCAGATCGTCATGTCTGTCGGCGGTCTGCTCGTCGAACGCGGCGGCAGGAGGCTGCTGATCGATGCCGGGCTCGGGCCGCAGCGAGGCGTGAACCCCCTGGGGGCGGTCAACAGCGGAGCGCTGCCGGATACCCTCGCCGCGCTCGGCTGCGACTGCGCCGACATCGACACCGTGGCGTTCACGCACCTGCACGCGGACCACACCGGCTGGGCATTCACCCAGAACGCGGACGGCACCTACCGCAAGACGTTCCCCGCGGCGCGCTATCTGGTGGCCGAGGCGGAATGGGCACCCTTCGGCCGCGGGGACAGCCTGCCGGCGGCCACGCCGGCCGCCGTCCTCGAGCAGCTCGCCGCCACGCGCACACTGGCAGCTGACGACGAGGAGATCTTCCCCGGCGTCCGGACCGTGGTCACGCCCGGGCACAGCCCCGGCCACACCTCCTACATCATCACGTCGAGCACCGGGAAGCGGCTGATCGCCCTCGGCGACGCGTTCCACATCCCGGCCCAGCTGGGGAACCCGGAGTGGCCCTCCCTGCCCGACATCGACGGGGATGCCGTCCTGGCCGCGCGGCGAAGGCTCATGCAAGAGCTGGGGCAGCCGGACACTGTCGGCTTCGCGTGCCATTTCGGCGACCGGGCGTTCGGCCGCCTTACCCGGACCGCGAGCGGCCGCGATGACTGGGACCCCGTGCCGGCCACCGCCATCCTGCCCGCCCCCCGCCAGCTCGACGACTGAAGAAAGAGATAGGCGCGCGGCCGTGATTGCGTTAGCGGGGCAAATGCCCTGACGATTAGGACGCGAGCCGCGGACGCCATTTCACATCAGCCTCTGCTTTTCGTCGTGTGTGAGTTCCCCGGTTATTGCGAAGACTTATCCCAGCCAGGGGTCGGAAAAGTCTTCGCGATAACGGGCCTGCCCTTCCCGTCCGGGCCTCGGCGTAACGGGAGTGGCTGATGTGACGGGAGGGAATTCCGTCAGCCGGCCGGCCCGAGCCCGCAGGGCACGCCGGATGAATGATCGCCACGCGGGTATGCTCCCCATTAGGACCGTCTATCCACGTTCACTACGCGATGCCCGCGGAGGCCTGGATGCATATCGTATCGGCGGTAATACTCATATGGCTGATCATCGGCGCTATCGCGGCGGGACAGCGTGGCTACTACAGCGGTCCTACCAGCAGCTGCACCAAGGCGGGCACGATCGCGGTGACGATTCTGGCCGGCCCGCTCAACTATCTGGGCGCGAACCCGAAAGTCAGCTGCACCGTTTCGCTGCCTACCAAGTAGCCGGCGTCCGCGCAGTAGCCGGCGTCCGCGCACCCGGGCTACCGGGAGCGCGGCGAGGCGGGGAGACTGGGTGAGTGCCCAGCGATGGCGTCCGCGGCAGGCGGGCCGTCACAGGGCTGCTGGCCGGGGTGCCGCTGTGGGTGCGGCTAGTGGCCATCGCGTGCTGCCTGGTGGCTGGCGGCGCGGGGATCATCGGCCTTGGCTGCGCCCTGGCGGCCAGGGACAGCCTCATGTGGCAGGCGGATCAGCAGCTGCGGTCCTACGCCGCCCTGCTCGCCAGCCGCCCGTTCCGGGCCATGCCCGCCGGCCCGGGTCCTGACGAGCCAGCGGGCGGCGCGTTCGTCATCGAGGTTGTGTCCGCGGGCCAGGTGCTGATGCGGACAGGCGCGGACCCGCGGCCTGGCCCGGCGCTGGCGAGGATCCCGGTCCGCGCGGGACAGCTCGCCACGGTCCCGGCCAGCAGCGGCGCCGGAAGCTGGCTTGTTGTCGGCGAGCCGGTGCACTACGACGCCCAGCGCATCCTGTTCACCTACGGCTCCGACGGCTACTACCTGAACGTCACCAGCACGGCGCGGCCCGGCGCGGCCGGCACGCTCGTCGTGGGACTGGACCTGCACGGCGTCGGCCAGGAAATCAGGACGCTCGCCGTCGGCGGCGCGGTGGTCGGCGGCGCCGCGGTGCTGGCCGTCGCCGTCTTCGGCACGGCGGTGCTCCGCGCTATCCTGCGGCCGCTCGCCCGGATGCGGAAGACGGCAGCCGGCGTCGTCGCGCGCGGGCTCGCGTGCCGGCTGCCTGACGATCATCCGCGCGGCCTCGCCGGCGGCCTCAGCCGGTCCGTCGACTCGGTGCTGACCGAGATCGGGCATGCACGCGTGTCGGCGGACGCCGCGACCGGGTCCAGCGAGCGGATGCGCACCGTCCTGGCAGGCACCTGCCAGGAGCTGCGGCGGGCAGCCAGCATCGTCCGCGGCTGCACCGAGTACTACCGTGAACGGGGACCGCTGACCGCCCGTGAGGTGGACCGCATGATGGGCCGTGTGGCGGCAGAAGCCGCGCGGATGGACGCGCTCATCGATGACCTGGCGGACGGACGCGCCCGGCAGCAATGATGAGGTGCATGGCGTTGTCGACGGCGTTCACGAGGCTGCTGCAGGTGGAGCATCCGGTCGCGCTGGCCCCGATGGGCGGGTCGGCCGGCGGGGCGCTGGCGGCGGCGGTGTCCAACGGCGGCGGGCTGGGGCTGCTGGGCGCGGGGAACGGGGATCCGGACTGGCTCGCCCGTGAGCTGCCGGTCGTCGCGGCCGCCACCGGCAAGCCGTGGGGCGTCGGCTTCCAGAGCTGGGCGGTCGACGTCGGCACGGTCGAGCGTGCGCTCGAGCACCACCCGGCGGCGGTGATGCTGTCATTCGGCGATCCCCGCCCGTTCACCGAGCCGGTCCGCCGCGCGGGCGCGGCGCTGATCATCCAGGTGACAGACCTGGAAGAGGCCCGGCAGGCGGTGGATCTCGGCGCGGACGTGATCGTGGCGCAGGGCGCAGAGGCCGGCGGGCACAGCGGCCTGGGATGGTCCACGCTGCCGTTCGTGCCGGTCGTGGCGGATCTGGCCGCGCCCGTGCCGGTGCTGGGGGCCGGCGGCATCGCCGACGGGCGGGGGCTGGCCGCCGTCCTGGCGCTGGGCGCGGCCGGGGCGCTGGTGGGCACCCGGTTCCAGGCCACCGCCGAGGCCCTGGCCGACCCTGCGACCAAGAAGGCGATCGTCGAGGGCAGCGGGCAGGACACCGAGCGCAGCCGCGTGCTGGACATCGCCCGGGGTTCGGCGTGGCCGGCCAGGTACCCGGGGCGCACCCTGGGCCACCCGTTCCTCGACCAGTGGCGCGGCCGGGAAGCCGAGCTGGCCGCCGACTCCCGGGCCCGGCAGGCGTACCAGGACGGCGTGGCGCGCGGCGAGCTGCCGCCGCAGCCGGTATGGGCCAGCCAGGCTGTCGACCTCATCCGCGATCTGCAGTCGGCGGCCGACCTCGTCGCAGTCCTCGTCGCCCAGGCCGAGGACGCGCTGGCCCGGGCGGCGACGCGCGCATCGTCGCCGTAGATCCCGGTGTCCGCGAGCCGGCGCCGCCTCAGCCAGCTCGCCGCACCGGCGGGCTACAGCGGGATGTTCGCGTGCGACCCGCGCCGCTGCGGAGCGGCGGCTATCGCCGCGGCGATCGCCTCCACCGTGGCAGCCGGGGAGATCACCTCGTCGATGACGCCGATCTCCACGGCGCGCGACAGGCCGCCCACGGTCGCCTCGTGCTCGGCGGCCAGCGCGGTCTCCGCCTCGTGCAGCTGGTCCGCGGGGACGCCGGCCAGCCGCCGCTTGTGCAGGATGCGGACGGCGGCGACCGAGCCCATCACCGCGACCTCGGCCCCGGGCCACGCGAAGACACGAGAGGCGCCAAGCGACCGGGAGTTCATCGCGATGTACGCGCCGCCGTACGCCTTGCGGGTCACCAGCGTGACCCGCGGCACGGTCGCCTCGGCGAAGGCGTGCAGCAGCTTGGCGCCGCGCCGCACCACGCCGTCCCACTCCTGGCCGACTCCGGGCAGGTATCCCGGCACGTCCACCACGACCACCAGCGGCACACCGAAGGCGTCGCAGAACCGCACGAAGCGCGCCGCCTTCTCCGCCGACACCGAGTCCAGGCAGCCGCCGAGCCGCAGCGGGTTGTTGGCGACCACGCCGACGGTGCGCCCGGCCAGCCGGCCGAGGATCGTGACGATGTTCGGCGCCCACCGGGGGTGCAGTTCAATGCCGGGCCCGTCGAGCAGCCGCGACGTCACCCCGTGCACGTCGTAGGCGCGGCGCGCGGATTCCGGCAAGATCCCGGACAGGTCCCGGTCAGCCACCAGCTCCGGCGTGATCTTGCCCTGGTCGGACAGCAGGGAGGCGAGCGTCCTGGCGTACGACAGCGCCTCCGCGTCGTCCGACGCGACCAGGTGCACGACGCCGGACCGGCGGCTGTGCGGTTCGGGCCCGCCGAGCCGGGCCATGTCCACGTCCTCGCCGGTGACAGAGCGCACCACGTCGGGCCCGGTCACGAAGATCCGTCCCTGGCCGGACAGGATGACCACATCGGTCAGGGCGGGCCCGTACGCCGCGCCGCCGGCCGCCGGGCCGAACACCACCGAGATCTGCGGCACCACGCCGGACGCCGCGGTCATCGCCGCGAACACCGTGCCCACGCCATGCAGTGACGCCACCCCCTCGGCCAGCCGCGCGCCGCCCGAGTGCCACAGCCCGATCACCGGCACGCCCCGGGCGATGGCCTCGTCGTAGGCCCCGGCGATCACCGCGCAGCCGTCGGCGCCCATCGCGCCGCCCTGGACCCGGGGGTCGGAGGCGAACGCCACGGCGGCGCTGCCGTCGATCAGCCCTGCCGCGGCGACCGCGCCGCTGCCCTCGACAGAAGCCGTCGTCAGCAGCGACATCGTGTCCGCGTCGAACAGCGCCGCGAGCCGTGCCACCGGGTCGCGGGGGAGCGACGAGGAGGGCGGGGGCGCGGGCGAGGACGGAACCGAGGCCGGCTGGGAGACGGCGGCAGCGGATGTCTCGGGGACTGCGGTCATCGGATCAAGCCTCCGCATCGGTGTACTCGGTGAACGCGAGCGTCACGTTGTGCCCGCCGAACCCGAACGCGTTGTTCAGCACGGCCATCGGCCCTGCCGCGCCTACGTCCGGCGGCAGCGGGCGCGCCTTGGTGGCCACGTCGATGGTCACCTCGTCGTCCATGTCCTCGAGGTTGATCGTCGGCGGCACGACCCGGTCGCGCAGCGCGAGGACGGCGGCCACCGTCTCGATCGCGCCCGCCCCGCCGAGCAGGTGGCCGGTCATCGACTTCGTGGAGGTCACCACGCAGTCAGCGGCGGCCGGACCCAGCGCGTCCGCGATCGCCCGCGCCTCCAGCGGGTCGCCTTCCGGCGTCGACGTGGCGTGCGCGTTGACATGGACAACCTGTGACGGCGACAGCCCCGCGTCCGCCAGGGCCGACGTCATCGCGAACCGCACCCCGGCCCCGTCCGGCGATCCGTGGGAAATGTGGAAGGCGTCGGCGGAGTACCCGGCTCCGGCCGCCACCGCGTAGATCCGCGCGCCCCGCGCCAGGGCGTGCGGCAGCGACTCGAGGATCACCACGCCGGCGCCCTCGCCGAGCACGAACCCGTCCCGTCCCTTGTCGAATGGGCGCGAGGCGCGCGACGGCTCGTCGTTACGCGTGGACATCGCGCGCATCACCGCGAACGAGCCGATGTTCAGCGCCATGATCGCGGCCTCGGTCCCGCCGGCCACGACGACGTCGGCGCGGCCGTTACGGATCATGTCGATGCCGTACCCGATGGACTCGGCACCAGACGCGCACGCGCTCACCAGCGCGTGCGCGCCGGCCCGCGCACCGAGCTCGATGCTGATCCAGCCGGCCGCGCCGTTCGGCATCAGCATCGGCACGGTGTACGGAGAGATGCGCTCCCAGCCCTTCTCGCGCAGCGTGTCGTAGGCCGACAGCGTCGACCCGACCCCGCCGATGCCGCTGGTGACCGCCACGCCGAGCCGCCACGGGTCGACCGCGGGCGAGCCCGCGTCCGCCCAGGCCTCCCTGGCGGCGACCAGGGCGAACTGCTCGCAGCGGTCCATCCGGCGGGCCTGGACCCGGCCGACCACGGACACCGGGTCCTCCGCCGCGGGAGCGGCGATCCGGACCGGGAGCGACGAGGCCCAGTCGTCGGTGATGGGCTGGACCCCGCTGGTCCCGGCGAGCATCGCTGACCAGGTGGACGCGACATCACCGCCGAGCGGCGTCGTCGCGCCGAGCCCGGTGACAACGACGCTTACCCGATCACTGCTGCTCACTTCGACCTCCGCATACGGTTGCGCGATGAAAACCGCTCCTGACGGAGTCAGGAGTTCTTGCTCACGAAGTTGACGACGTCCTGGACGGTCTTGAGGTCCTTGAGCTGCTCGTCCGGAATCTCGACGCCGAACTTGTCCTGGGCCGCGACCGCGATCTCGACCATCGACAGCGAGTCGATGTCGAGGTCCTCGACGAAGTTCTTGTCCGGCGTCACCTCGTCGGCGGGCACGCCTGCGATCTCGTCGATGATCTCGGCGAGCCCGGCCAGAATCTCCTGGTCAGTCACTGTTACTCCTTAACTGTGTGGGATGCGGTAGCCCCGACGGCCGGGGCGTGCCCTCAGCGTAGGGCGCGGGCTAGGGTAGCGTGATCACTTGCGCCGCGTAGGACAGACCGGCGCCGAACCCGAGCAGCAGCGCCGGAGTGCCCGGCTGCAGCCGCCCCTGCTCGGCCATCCGCGACAGCGCGAGCGGGATCGACGCCGACGAGGTGTTCCCGGCGTGCACGATGTCGTCGGCCATGCGCTCGCGCGGGATGCCCAGCTTGCGGGCGATGGCCTCGATGATGCGCAGGTTCGCCTGGTGGGGGACGAACGCCGACACGTCCGCGGGCGTTATCCCCGCCCGGGTGCACGCTTCGAGCGCGACCGGGTGCAGCGCCGTCGTCGCCCAGCGGAACACCGCCTGCCCGTCCTGCCTGATGGCATGGGTGTCCCCGGTGATCGTGATCCGCTCGGCCTGATCCCCTGCGCTGCCCCAGACCACCGGCCCGATCCCGGACGGCTCGCCGTCCCTGGCAGGGCCGACGACCGCCGCCCCCGCGCCGTCGGCGAAGATGATGCACGTGGACCGGTCGCTCCAGTCGAGCCAGGCGGTCATCTTCTCCGCGCCGATCACGAGCGCGTGCCGTGCGCTGCCGGCCCGCACCGAGTCCGATGCCGCCGCCAGCGCGTAGCAGAACCCGGCGCACGCCGCGTTGAGGTCGTACGCCGCGGGCGCGACGACGCCGAGCCGGTGCGCGACCTGCGCGGCCACGTTCGGGATCGGCACGTCGGGCGTGCAGGTCGCGACCACCACCAGGTCGATAGACGCCGGCGGCAGCCCGCTCGCCGCGAGCGCCTTGGCGCCGGCCGCCTCGGCCATGTCCGCGACAGTCTCCTCCGGCGCCGCGACGCGCCGGCTTTCGATGCCGACCCGGGCGCGGATCCACCCGTCGTCCGTGTCGACGGTCCGCGCCAGGTCGTCGTTGGTGACGACCCGATCCGGCTGGTAACCGCCGAACGCCAGGATCCGGCTCCCGCTCACCGCTCCTCCACCGGCTCCAGGCGCACGAGCGGGCGCCCCTCGCCCACCGGGTCGCCGTCTTCGACCAGCCATTCCACGACCGTCGCAGGCGCCGGGGCGATGAGCGGCCGCTCGCCGCCGCGCGCGATGACAAGGCCAAGCACCGCGCCGGCCGGGACCGTAGCGCCGACCGGGACCGCGGCGGCCGCTCCTTCCCCTTCCCCCGAACGGAACGTGCCGGCTGCCGGCGACACCACGATCTTCCACGGCGGTGGCGGGCCGGCCGGGGGTGCCGCGTACCCGTTCCTCGACTGGGCGTGCGCGGCGATGAGCTCGCGCGCGGCGTCGAGCTGGTCCGGGGTCTTCAGCGCCAGCAGTTCGACGCCGGGCAGGGCCCGCTTGGCCATCCCGGTCAGCGTGCCGGCCGGCGGCAGCTCGATGAGCGCGGTCACCCCGACGTCGGACATCGTGGCCATGCACAGGTCCCAGCGGACCGGGGCGGCGACCTGGGCGATGACGCGCTCGACCCAGTTCGCCCCGGACGTCACGACGCCGCCGTCGGCGTTGGACAGCAGCGTGATCGCCGGGTCCTTCACGACGGTGCCCGCCGCGGCCCGCGCGAGGGCCTCGACCGCGGGCGCCATGTGCCTGGTGTGGAACGCGCCCGCCACGCGCAGCGGCCGCAGCCGCGCGCCCGCGGGCGGGCTGGCGGCGAACGCCGCGAGCTGGGCGATCGTTCCCCCGGCCACGATCTGGCCGGTGCCGTTGATGTTCGCGGGGGTGAGCCCGGCGTCGGCGATCGCGGCAAGCACGGCCGCCT
>JASHXJ010000264.1 GCA_030043595.1 Trebonia sp. | reverse complement strand
GGGCCCGGGCCCGCCGGGCCGGGATTCTAGGCTTGACGTGGGACGACGGCGCGCACGGTGCCGGCTGGGGTCCGGTCGTCGTCCCGGGGAGCTGAGGACGCCATGAGTGGTCTCGATTACGACGTTCTGGTGATTGGGTCAGGCTTCGGCGGCAGTGTCGCGGCCTTGCGGCTGACGGAGAAGGGGTACCGCGTCGGAGTGCTCGAGGCTGGCCGCCGGTTCGACGATCCAGCCGATCCCACCCCCGGGCAACGTCACAGCAGCCTGCCCGCGACGTCATGGCGGATTTTCAGGTACATGTGGGCCCCGCAGTTCGGCATGACCGGGATCCAGCGCATCCACCTGCTGCGCGGCGCGAAGGACTCACGGGTGCTGGTCCTGGCAGGGGCCGGGGTCGGCGGTGGCTCGCTCAACTACGCGAACACGCTGTACCGGCCCGCTGAGCCGTTCTACGACGATCCGCAGTGGTGCGGCATCACGGACTGGCGCCGTGAGCTCGCGCCGTTCTACGACCAGGCCGAGCGGATGCTCGGCGTTGTCCCCAACCCGACCATGACGCCGGCGGACCTGGCGATGAGGCACGTGGCCGGCCAGCTGGGCTGCGGCGACACGTTCCAGCTGAGCAGGGTTGGCGTCTACTTCAGCGACAGCCCGGGTACACGGGTGCCGGATCCCTTCTTCGGCGGGGCCGGGCCGGAGCGGGCCGCCTGCATCCAGTGCGGCGCGTGCATGACCGGCTGCCGCGCCGGCGCGAAGAACATGCTCACCGAGAACTACCTCTACCTCGCCGAGCGGGCCGGCGCGCGGATCATGCCGATGACGATGGTGACCGCGGTGCGTCCCCGCCCGGATGGGTTCACGGTCGAGGTCAAGCGCACGGGCAGCCCGCGTCGCCAGCGGCGCGTGCTCACCGCCGGGCAGGTCGTGTTCGCCGCCGGTACCTGGGGTACCCAGAAGCTGCTGCACACGATGAAGGCGAGCGGCGCCCTGCCGCGGCTGTCCGACCGGCTCGGCGTGCTGACCCGCACGAACTCAGAGGCCATCCTCGGCGCGGAGCGCGCGCGGCGCAAGGGTGACGATTACACCCGCGGCGTGGCGATCACCTCGTCATTCTTCCCGGACGGGGATACCCATATCGAGCCGGTCCGCTATGGCCGCGGCTGCAATGAAATGGGCTCGCTGCGCACGCTGCTGGTCGACGGTGGCGGGCGGGCACCCCGGTGGGCGAGATTCCTGCGCAGGGTGGCCGCCCACCCGCTCGAACTCGGCAAGGTGCTCAACCTGCGGCACTGGTCGGAGCGGACGATCATCGCGCTGGTCATGCAAAGCCGCGACAACTCGATCACCGTGCGGGCCAAGCGCGGACGGTTCGGCTGGGGCATGCGATCCGGGCGCGGCCATGGCGAGCCGAACCCGGTCTGGATCCCCACCGCCCACCGTGCCGTGCGCCTGCTGGCCGAGGAGATCGGCGGGACCGCGTTCGGCACCTGGACCGACCTTTTCAACATCCCGATGACCGCGCATTTCCTCGGCGGGTGCACGATCGGCGACTCGGCCGCCACCGGAGTGATCGACCCCTACCACCGCGTCTACGGATATCAGGGACTGCACATCGTCGACGGCTCGGCGGTCTCAGCCAACCTCGGAGTGAACCCGGCGCTCACGATCACCGCCCAGGCCGAGCGAGCCATGGCGATGTGGCCGAACCGCGGCGACGCCGACCCCCGGCCCGTCCCGGGCGCCGCCTACCAGCAGGTGGCACCGGTTGCGCCCCGCGATCCAGCCGTCCCCGCCACCGCGCCCGCCGCGCTGCGGCTGCTCCCGCCGCTGAAGGCCTGACCCCGAGGCCAGGCCCGGTCGCGGCTTTGGGAGGCTTGAGCGCGTGACCGCTGATACTCACGCGAAGCTGGGCGGCCGGGCGGCCGGAGTGCTCCGCGGCAATGACATGGGCAGCTGGACGATGGCGTCGGCGCATCTGTACCCGCACCAGTGGAGCTGGGATAGCGCGTTCATCGCGATCGGCTGGGCGCACCTGGATGTCCGGCGGGCCATGACCGAGCTTGAGCAGTTGTTCGCGGCGCAGTGGTCGACGGGGATGGTGCCGCACATCGTGTTCCGGGCGGGCCAGGACAAGCCGTACTTTCCCGGCCCGGAGTGGTGGGACTGCGCCGTCTCGCCGTCCGCGCCAGCGCCCCCGGTGCGGACGACCGGGATCTGCCAGCCGCCGGTGCACGCCCTCGCGGTGCAGCGGATCTGGCAGCTGACACCGGCGGAGCAGCAGCCGGAGATCCGCGCGCGCATACAGGCGCTGTACCCGCGGCTGGTGCGCTGGCATCGCTACCTGGCCACGCAGCGCGACCCGGAAGGCTCGGGACTGGTCACCTCCTTCCACCCGTGGGAGGGCACGGACAACTCACCGCGCTGGGACCGCGCGCTGGAGCGCATCACGGTGGCCAACCCCGGCCCGTACACCCGGGTGGACACCAGCACGGTGGCGGACCCGTCGCAGCGGCCCACCAACTGGGACTACGACCGGTACCTGTGGCTGGTCGAGCTGCTGCGGAAATACCGGTACGACGACGCGGAGATCTACCGGCACTACCCGTTCCTCATCAAGGACGTGTTCTTCAGCGCCGTCTTCGTCCTGGCGAACGCGGCGCTCCTCGACCTGGCCGAGGCGGCCGGGGCCAGCGACGGCGACCGCGCGCAGCTGGCCCGCTGGCTGGACCGCGGCCGCGACGGGCTGACGCGCTCCTTCGACGCCGGGTCCGGCCGCTGCCTGGACTACGACGTCCGCGCCGGGGAGCAGATCCGGCTGCGCACGTTCGCGAGTTTCGCGCCGCTGTTCGCCGGGACAGCGGACAGCGGGCAGCGCGCCGCCCAGCTGCGGCTGCTCGACTCGGCGGACTTCTGCGGCGAGCCGCGGCTGCGCTGGCGCCTGCTGCCGAGCACGAGTCCCGCCGAGCCGGCGTTCCAGCCGCGCGATTACTGGCGCGGCCCGGTCTGGCCGGTGATCAACTGGCTGCTATGGCACTGCCTGCGCCAGCTGGGCTCCTGCGAGCGCGCGGACGACCTGCGCCGCGACTCGCTCAGCCAGATCGCGGCGGACGGGGACTTCGCCGAGTATTTCGAGCCGTTCACCGGGCAGGCGCTCGGGTCGCCACTGCAGTCCTGGACGGCGGCCGTGACGCTGGACTGGCTGGCCGCCGATTCCGGCCGCGACGAACGGTGAGGGACGATACGGACACCGCAGATGGCACTGGCGGGCCGGCGCCCGTTACTACGAAAGGTAGTAGCATGTCGCCCGTGAGCGGTGCCGTTCCTACGACGATCATCGTCTTCGGTCTCGCGCTTGCCGCGTATGCGCTGCTGATGACCGCCATGAACCGCCGAGTGGGCCTTGTCTTGCTCGTCGCGCTTGGCGTGCTCGAGATCCTGCTGATTGTGCTGGTCGCCATCATCGCGGCCCGGCTCGTCGGCGGCGGGCGCCCGGCCTCGCTGCCCACGCTCATCGGATACCTGATCGCGACGCCGCTCGTCCCGGTGATCGCGGGATTGTGGGGGGCGATGGAGCGATCACGGTGGGGCCCGACGGTTGTCGCCGTGGCCGGGCTGGTCGCGGCCGTGCTGATGGTCCGGCTGCATGAGATCTGGCCGGTCATCGGTGTCTGAGCCCGCAGCATCGCCTGAGCCCGCAGCATCGCCTGCGCCCGTCGCATCGCCTGAGCCCGCGGCATCGCGGCCGGACTCCACCAGGACAGGCCCGGGCCGGCTGCTGGTCGCCGTCTACGGCCTGTTCGCGCTGTCGGCTTCCGCACGGGCCGGGGTGCAGATCGCGACGAAGTTCAGCCACGCCCCGGTCGCCTACCTGCTGTCGGCCTTCGCAGGCCTGGTCTACATCCTG
>JASHXJ010000263.1 GCA_030043595.1 Trebonia sp. | reverse complement strand
GTCGCCACCTGGGTGAGGTCGTCCAGCCACTCGCCGCGGTTGCGGAAGCGGCGCGCGAGGTACTCAACGAGCGGCAGGTGCAGCTCCACCAGGGTCGCCCTGATCCGCGCGCGCTCGGGATCGTCCGCGGGCAGCGAGGCGAGCCGCTCGAACAGCTCGCGGGCCTGCGTCCGGTCGGGCGCGGAGTGGTCGGCGCGCGGCAGCGGCGGAAGCTGCTCGCTGACCGCCACCTCGAATTCGTCCGTCACCTGGACCTCGTACTCGCTGCTCACCCGGACCCCGATACGCCTCGGCGCTTCTGCAGCACGATCGCGACCCGGTCCCCTGGCCCCAGCCGCGAGTCCACGGAGCCGGCCAGGGCGGACAGCACGGTCCACGCGAAAGTATCGCGCGCTGGCATCCGGGCCCGCGCGGCGGTGACTGACACCGTGATCGTCACCTGGTCGGCGCCGAGCTCGAAGCCGCACTCGAGATCGGTGCCGGGGATGGCCTGGGAGAGCAGCATCGCGCACGCCTCGTCGATGGCGATGCGCAGGTCCTCGATCTCGTCGAGGGTGAAGTCGAGCCGCGCTGCCAGGCCGGCGGCCGCCGTGCGCAGCACGGACAGGTAGGCGCTCTCGGCAGGCATGCGCACGTGCACATGGTCGGGCGTCTCGCGCCCGGCCGCTGCCGCGGGGCGACCCCCGCCAGGCACTGTCGTGGCGGCGGCTGTGTCTTCGGTCACGTCTCTCCGTCGGTCGTCTCACTGGCCGGTGACTGCCGCCGGCCACTGGTTGCAACTTACCGTCATCTGATAATGCTTCCGACGCGGCACATGGCTCTCCATGCTACGCCGTCAGAGTAATCGCTGGTCAGGAGCCTGCTTTTGGTGACAAGCGCGACGTGGCAGCGCCGCCCCCGGTACGGTAACGGCGCTGCCACCACGGCGTGGCAGGCCCGCTCAGGCCTGCTTGGTCTCCCAGAAGATCTTGCTGATCTCCTCGATCTTGGCCAGCAGCTGGTTCGCTGTGGAAACGTCGGCGCTGCCCTTGGTGCCAGCCGCGCCGGCGAGCTTGGTCGCCTCGTTGAAGAGCTGGTGCAGCTGCGGGTACTTCTCGAAGTGGGGCGCCTTGAAGTAGTCGGTCCACAGCACCCACAGGTGGTGCTTGACGAGCTCGGAACGCTGTTCCTTGATGATCAGCGCGCGCGTCCGGAACTCCGGGTCGGTGTTCGCGGCGTACTTCTCATCGATTCCCTTGATGGACTCCGCCTCGATCCGTGCCTGCGCGGGGTCGTAGACGCCGCAGGGCAGATCACAATGGGCGTGGGCGACAGACTTCGGCGCGAGCAGCCGGGTGAGCAGCCTCATCGATTCCCTTTCTCCGTACCAGGTCAGTAAAGTTTCACTCCCGACACTACTCCGTCAGCCGGAAGCTCAACGTGCACTGGTACCCCAAGCGCTGGCCGCTGTTGCGCGTCGAAGTCGCCGAGCACTCCATGCTTCCCGCGCTGCGCCCGGGCGACTGGCTGGTGGCGTGGCGCACCCGGCGGGTGCGCCCGGGCCAGGTGGTGCTGGCGTGGCATCCGGCCCGCGCGGACTTCCTGCTGGTCAAGCGCGCGGCCCGGCGCGTGGACGACGGCTGGTGGCTGGCGTCGGACAACCCGGCGGCCGGCGCGGTGGACAGCGCCAGCTTCGGTCCGGTGCCGGAAAACCTGATCGTCGGCCGGGTACTGGCCCGCTACTGGCCCCCCCGCCGCACCCGGTTCTCTGGCTCCTTATCCCGAACGATCCGCCCTGACTGCGTCGGGTCCCGCTCCCCTCCAGGGGTGCGGGACCCGACATCAGGGTGCCTCCGCGATCAGGCGGCGGCTGCCTCCGCCGGCTCTTCGGCCGGGGCGGCCTGCTCCGCGATCTTGGCCTCGATCTGCTGGGTGGACAGCGAGCTGTACACCGCCCAGACGTAGATCGCGATGCTGAACAGCGTGACCACCAGGATGTCCCACGGGTACTCCAGCCGGCCGGTGTTGTCCGGACCGTAGGAGCCCTGCCAGGAGATGATGCCCATGCCCAGCAGGTAGGCGCCGATCCACGCCGACTTCGCCCAGTCGATCCTCGGCAGCTCCGGCCGGTCCGCCTGGTAGAAGAGGATGGCGATGTAGCCGAGGATGATCGCGATCCCCAGCTTCCACAGGGTCTCGAAGCCCGACCAGTAGATGATCAGGTTCGCGATGATGAAGGCGATCGGTGCGACCACGAGCCCGCCGGGGAGCTTGTACGGCCGCTCCGCCTCAGGCAGCCTGAGCCGGAACGCCCCCATCGCCAGCGGCGCGCCCGCGTACATCAGCACGCTCGCCGAGGTGACCAGGCCGACCAGCGAGTGCCAGCTGGGGAAGGGGAACGTGAAGACCAGGCCGGCGAAGAACGCGACGATCATGCCGAACCACGGGATGCCGCGCTTGTCCACCCGGGTGAAGATGCTCGGGTAGTACTTGTTCCTGGCCAGGCCGTAGCTGACCCGGGAGGTGGCGGTCACGTACATCGCGCCAGTCCCGGCCGGCGAGATGAACGCGTCGGTCCGCAGGAACCCGGCCCACACGCCGAGCCCGACGGCGGCGGCCAGCCCGGCGAACGGCCCGATCGAGATCTGGTTCGACGACGGGATGCCCGCGAAGCCGTGGTGCAGCAGGTCGGCCGGGGTGGCCCCGATGAACACGACCTGCAGCAGCACGTAGATCAGCGTGCCGAGCAGGATCGCGATGATGATCGCCAGCGGCAGGTTCCGCTTGGGGTTCTTGACCTCGGCGGCGAGCTGGTCGGCCTGCTCGAAGCCGAGGTAGGCGAAGACGATGCCCGCGCCCGGCAGCGCCCCGAACAGGTCCTTCCACCCGGTGCCCGTCGGGAAGAAGCCGCCGCCCGCGGAGAAGTTGCCGCTGTGGAACTTCGGGAACAA
>JASHXJ010000262.1 GCA_030043595.1 Trebonia sp. | reverse complement strand
GCGTTGACCGAGGTGAGCCGCTCGGGCACGGTGCTGGTCAGGCTGGCGACGGCCTGCACGCCGCCGGTGGTGGTGACCAGCGTCTTGCGGACCGCCCGCAGGTGGAAGATCACCCGTAGCAGGCCTACCGCGGTGATCGCGATGATCAGCGCGGCGACGATCAATGTGAACCAGGCGGCTGCTGGCATGGCCTTGCTCCTTTCCGATTGCGCTCAGCTCGGCTCAGCCGAGAAGCTTGGCGACCGAGCCGGCGTAGCGGACCGCGCCGACCTTCACTGCCTCGATGGTCTTGTCCGTCTCGGCGAGCCCTTCCGGGACGCCGTCGAGCTTGCCGATCAGGGCGACCCCGCCGGCGAGGATGTCGTCGCTCGCGCCGCGGATTCGCTCCACCGCCGCCAGTACCCGGTTGAGCAGGTAGATGACGACGGGCAGCACCACAACCAGCAAAATCACGTTGCCGATCCACCACAGGACCATGGCCTTCTCCTTCTATGAGCCCTGCCGGGCTCAGCTCGTGGCGTGGTACGGGACGAAGAACCTGCGGAACACGCGGGTCAGGGCCATCAAGGCGGCCCGCAGCCCGAGCGCGAAGCCGCTGGCCGGGGTCGCGGTGGCCGCGGCGATCTGCTCCGCTGACTCGCCCCGGTCGATCCGCTCGATGCGGTCCTGCAGGTTGGCCGCGAAGTCGCGCATCAGCACGGAGGTGACATCGGCGATCATGCCGCGGCCGTACTGGGCGGCGGCGCCGGCCAGCTGCAGGTCCTGGGTGACGTCGACCCGGGTGCCGCGGCCGGCCCGCGCCAGCGTCGCTGTCACCACCATGCTCGCCTGCCCGCGGCCCTTTTCCTCCGCGCCGGCGGCGTTCACGACGATCCGCTTGGCCGCCTCGTCCCGCTCGGTAATGTCAGCGGTGCCGGCGAACTGCAGCCGGACCGGGCCCATGCGGACCGCGACCCGTCCCTTGTACTTGTCGTCGCCCAGCTCCTCGGTCAGCTCGGTGCCAGGCAGGCAGGTCGCCACCTGCGGGATGTTCTGGAAGAACTGCCACACCTTCTCGACCGGCTCGGCGACCTCGAACTCGTTCTTGATCAGCATCGGGTCTCTCTCTTCACCTTGGGGCCTGTCACCTTCGGGCCTGCGCGTAGGCGGCTGGATCGGTCACGAATGCCTGGCGGCAGCCAGCGGAGCAGAAGTAATAGGTGGTCCCGCCGTGCTCGAGCGGCAGGCCGCCGCCCTGGCCGACGGTGACCGTCATCCCGCATACCGGGTCGATCGCCTCGGACGCCGCGGACGCCGAGGACGCCGCGGACGCCGCGGACGCCGCCGGCGTCGCGGCGCCGCCGGTGACTATCGAACCGGAGGCCCGCAGCTGGACCAGCTCGGCCAGGATGGCGACCGCTATCTCCGAGTGCGTCGTGCTGCCAAGGTCGAGCCCGGCCGGCACGTGCACGTGGTCCAGCTGCTCGGCGGGCACGCCCCGGTCGGCCAGGTAGCCGAGCACCGCCGTGCCTCGCTTCTGCGACCCGACCAGGCCAAGGTAGGCCGGCCTGGCGGCCGCCGCTCGCTCGAGCACCTCCTCGTCGTTGTGCCCCTGCGTGGCGACGACCACCATCGATCGCTGGTCCGCGTCCGCGGCGCCGAAATCCTCGCCCGCGATCAGGTCGGCGTGCCAGCCCAGCGTCTCGGCAAGCTTCGTGAGCGTCTGCGCCATCGGCGAGCTGCCCACGACCACGAGCCGCGGCGCGGGCAGCACCGGCTCGATATACACCTCAAGCGCCCCCTCGCTCTGGCAGGAGATGGGCACTACGGCCATCCCCTCGGGAACGGCTCCGCCGAACTGCTCAGGGCTGCCGAGGAGCAGCAGGCGGGCCTCGCCGGACTCGATGACCCGGCGGGCCTCGCGGATGACCACGGGCTCGGCGCAGGCGCCGCCGATCCAGCCGTGCAGCTCACCGCCCGCGGTGATGATCGCCCGGGAGCCCTTCTTGCTCGACGACGGTCCCTGCCGCCACACCACGGTCGCCAGCGCGAACGGCTCACCGCGTCGCACGAGTTCCGCGGCCTGCTCCAGGACACTCCAGCCTTCGTCGGCCATCATGACTGCTAGTCCGCCCGGACTGGGGGCGCGCCTGAGACGTCCCGGTGGTACGTGAGAGCTTCCCAGACGCGGTCGGGCAGCACCGGCATGTCAATGTTCCTGACACCGGTGCTGGACAGCGCGTCGATGACGGCGTTCACGAACGCGGCCGGCCCGCCGACGGCAGCGCACTCGCCGATCCCCTTGGCGCCGAGCGGGTGGTGCGGGCAGGGCGTGACGACCTCGCTGTGCAGCTCGAAGCCCGGCGTCTCCCACGCGGTCGGCAGCAGGTAGTCCATGTAGTTCGAGCCGACGCAGTTGCCGTCGGCGTCGAAGGTGATGAACTGCATGCTGGCCATCGCGTACGCCTCGGCGAGCCCGCCCATGATCTGGCCTTCGACGATCATGGGGTTGATCCGGACGCCGCAGTCGTCGACCGCGACCGTGTTCAGCACGTCCCAGACGCCGGTCTGCGGGTCCACCTCGACGGTGACGATGTACACGGCGAACGGCCAGGTGAGGTTCGGCGGGTCGTAGTAGGCGGTGTTCTCAAGGCCCGGCTCCATGCCATCGGGCATGTTGCTGTACGCCGCGATCGCGCACTCCTGGATGGTGACCCCGCGGTCCGGGGCGCTGCGCACGTAGAACCGGCCGAGCTCCCAGTCCACGTCCTCCTCCGAGACCTCGAGCAGGTGCGCCGCCAGCTTCCGGGCCTTCGCGCGGATCTTGCGGGACACCATCGCCACCGCCGCGCCAGCCACCGGCGTGCTGCGCGACGCGTAGGTGCCCATGCCGAACGGGGCGGTGTCGGTGTCGCCCTCCTCGACCACCACGTCTTCCGCCGGGATGCCGAGCTCATGGGCGACGATCTGCGCCCAGGTGGTCTCGTGCCCCTGGCCCTGCGTTCTGGCCCCGGTCCGCAGGATCGCCTTGCCCGTCATGTGCACCTTGAGCTCGGCCGAGTCGAACATCTTGATGCCGAGGATGTCGAACTCCCGGCTGTTGCCGGCCCCGAGCGGCTCGGTCATCGTGGAGATGCCCAGTCCGAGCAGCCGGCCGCGGGACCTCGCCTCCTCCTGGCGCGCGCGGAAGTCCTCGTAGCCGATCGCCCGCAGCCCCACGTCCAGGCACTTGGCGTACTGGCCCGAGTCGGTGAGGAAGCCGAACGGCGTCCGGTGCGGGAAGTCGTCGTCCCGCACGAAGTTCATCCGCCGGAACGCGGCCTGGTCGATGCCCAGGTCGCTGGCCGCGGCCTGGACCATCCGCTCCTGGAAGAACATCGCCTCGGTCACCCGGAACGAGCAGCGGTAGGCGACCCCGCCGGGCGCCTTGTTGGTGTAGACCCCGCGCGCGGTCAGGTGGGCGACCGGGATGTCGTAGGCGGCGAAGGCCGAGTGCATCAGGCCGATCTTGAACTTGCTCGGCTGGGCGTCGGAGAAGAACGCCCCGTGGTCGGCGTCGGTATGCATCCGCACGGCGAGGATCTTGCCGTCCTTGCGCAGTGCCAGCTCGCCCTTGAGGTATATGTCGCGGGCGAACCCGGTCGAGATGAGGTTGCCTGACTTGTCCTCGATCCACTTGACGGGCCGCTCCAGCAGGATCGAGGCCAGGATCGAGCAGACGTACCCCGGATAGACCGGCACCTTGTTGCCGAAGCCGCC
>JASHXJ010000261.1 GCA_030043595.1 Trebonia sp. | reverse complement strand
TGGGCAGCTGCGCCGCCGCGATCGACTGGGCCGTCCGCAGGATGCCCGCCGGTGCGGCCGGGCGCGCGGGGCGGGCCGGGGGCGCGGGATCAGCGGGCCGCACGCGCCGTGTCCTGGGTGCGAAGCGGCCGGGCTGGCGGAGGAACGACGTGTCCGTTCGGGATAACGGGTTTCTTCTTTTCCGCGTAGATGACGAGGCTCTTGCCGATGAGCGGGTTGAGCGCCGCCTCCGGCAGGCGCGTCAGCGCCGGGCGGCGCATGATGTCCCAGACCAGCAGCCGGTGGTAGCCGCGTACGGCGGGGTTGTCGTCGTCGTGCACCCCGACGAGGCACTTCAGCCACCAGTACGGGGAGTGCAGGCCGTGCGCGTGATGGCTGCCGATCACGTCCAGGCCGGCCCCGGCGAGCCTGGCGGTGAGCTCGGCGCGGGTGAAGATGCGCACGTGGCCGCCGGGCACCTCGTGATACTCGCGAGACAGCGCCCAGCAGACTCGCTCGGGCAGCCAGGACGGCACGGTGACGGCGGCGATCCCGCCGGGCCGCAGCACCCGGGCGATCTCGGCCATCGCACGCCAGTCTTCCGGCACGTGCTCCAGGATCTCGGCGGCGATGACCCGGTCGAACACCCCCTCGGGGAACGGCAGCCTCGTGGCGTCCGCCGTCACGGCGGTGGCCGCCGCGGGCGGCCCGGCCTCGCCTTCCGCGCGCATCGCCGCGAACATGCCGCTGACCGGTGCCAGCTCCCCGAGGTCGAGGTCGGCCGCGACGACGTGCGCGCCGCGCCGGTACGCCTCGAACGCGTGCCGCCCGGCGCCGCAGCCCAGGTCGAGGACGCGGTCGCCTGGGCCTACGGGAAACCTGCCGAAGTCGACCGTCAGCATCCGAGTTCCCCGCTGATCGCCCGCCGGTACAGCGCGGCGGTGGCGGCCGCGACCGCGGGCCAGGCGAACCGCTGGCCGACACGGCGCAATCCCCGTTCGGCCATCGCTTCCCGCTGCCCGGCGTCGTCGTGCAGCCTGCGCAGCGTGGCGGCGAGGTCCTCCGGGTCGCCCGGCGCCACCAGCAGCGCGGCGTCGCCGGTGACCTCTGGCAGCGCGCCCGCCCGGGTCGCCACCAGCGGGGTGCCGGACGCCATGTGCTCGACCGCGGGCAGCGAGAATCCCTCGTACATCGACGGGACCACCGCGGCCTCGGCGGAGGCGAGCAGCGCCGCGTACTCCTCGTCCGGCAGGCCGCTGGTGAACGTGACCCGGTCGCCGAGGGAGAGCTGCGCCGCCTGCGCCCTGGTCGCCGCCGTGGGCGTGCCGACGACGTAGAGGTGGACGTCGCGTTCGGTCACCAGCTTGGCGACCGCCCGCAGCAGGGTGGGCAGGCCCTTGAGCGGGGAGTCGGCGCTGATGACCGTCACGATCCGGCCGCTGACCCGCGGCCCTGTGCGTGGCCTGAATAGCCGGGTGTCGACCCCCAGCGGGACTATGTGCACGCTTCGCGGCCGCACCCGGAAGTCGTGGCAGATGTCGCGCTTGGCGGCCTCGGAGACGGTGATCAGCGGGCCGGCGTGCCTGGCCACCCGGCCCTGCATGCGAACGAAACCGTACCAGCGGCCCTTGTCGAGCCGCTCCAGCCAGCTCCGCCCGGCCAGGTCGAGGCGCTTGTCGACGGTGATCGGGTGGTGAATGCTCGTCACCAGGGGCAGGCCAAGCCGCGGCACGCCGAGCATGCCGTAGCCGAGTCCCTGGTTGTCGTGCACGACGTCGAAGTCGCCTGGCCGCGCGCGCAGCGCGCGCAGCGCCCTGACGCTGAACGTCAGCGGCTCGGGAAAGGCGCCGGCCCACATCATGGCCGTCTCGAGGAGATCTGACCAGTCCCTGATCTCCGCGCGCCGCGGGGTGCGGAACGGGTCGTCGTCGCGGTAGAGGTCGAGGCTGGGCACCGGGCGCAGCAGCGGGCCGTCGTCGAGGACCGGGTAAGGCTGCCCGGAGAACACCTCCACGTGGTGCCCGAGCGCGGTGAGTTCCCTGCTCAGGTGACGCACGTAGACGCCCTGGCCGCCGGAGTGCGGCTTGCTGCGGTAGGACAGCAGCGCGATTCGCAGTGGTCTGTTCACTGAGGCCACGGGGAACCTTACCAAAGGGTCCCGCCCGGGCATCGAGCGCCGTACGTCGCGCTAACCGAAGCCAGCCGGCTCAGTGGGAGGCCAGCCCGCCGACGGCGCGGCCGATCAGGTACGTGAGGCCGGCGGCGACGATGGCCAGGATCAGCTGGCGCAGCGCGCCGCGCCAGAACGGCCTGCTGGTCAGCCGCGCCACGAGGCCGCCGCCGACGACCGCGGCGAGCGCGGCCAGGCAGAGCGCGGCCCACAGCGCGTCCAGGCCGAACAGGAAGGGCAGCAGCGGCACCACCGCGCCGACAGCGAACGCGCACAGCGACGCGCTGGCGGCGACGACCGGCGACGGCAGGTCAGACGGGTTGATTCCGAGTTCTTCCATCGCGTGGACGGTCAGTGCCTTCTCCGGCTGGGCTGAGATCTCGGCGGCGGCCTGCCGCGCGGTGGCGGCGCTCACACCGCGCCGCCTGAGCATGCCCGCGAGCTCGGCCTGCTCGGCGACCGCGTTGTGGATGAGCTCGTGCCGCTCCTTGTCCACCTCGGACTGGACCAGCTCGTTCTGCGAGGAGACCGAGACGAACTCCCCAGCGGCCATCGAGAACGCGCCGGCCGCGAGGCCGGCCAGGCCGGTGAGGACGATCGCGTGCTGCGAGCCGCCGCCACCGCCGACGCCGGCGATCAGCGACACGTTGGTAACGAGCCCGTCCATCGCGCCGAATACAGCCGGCCGCAGCCATCCGCCTGACACGTCCCGGTGCTCGTGGCCCAGCGCGTGGTCGTGATCGGTTGTCGACACAAGGTGATTCTACGAGCACATGCCCTCGGCTACAGGATGCGCGCGACCGGCCAGCGGGGTCGCGGGCATGTGCCGCGTCCCGCGCGGGCCGGCGTATCACCGTCTCGGGGCTACGGGCATGATGTGCGTGTGAAAACGGCCAGAGCGCGGCGGGGCACCGCGCTCACCAGGCAGCCAGGGCCGGCGCGGTGACCGCCGCGCCGCGCTGGTGGCACGCGGAACGGGCGTGGCTGGGGCCGCCTCGCGGCACCGGGGGCGGGCTGGCCGCCGACG
>JASHXJ010000260.1 GCA_030043595.1 Trebonia sp. | reverse complement strand
AGCGTCAATTGCCCCGGTGCGAAAATCGTCATAAGTGCAAAAGCGGACATTAGAGGCTGAAGCGATAGGCGAGACAACCACTGGGCTCGATGGCGGCCCCGGCATCCCGGCACGGAAGCAGTCAGTGTCTCGACAGTCGGCGCACGGGAACGCAAAGTGGAACGCAGTCACACTGGCACCGCAAGCCGCCACTTTCGGGCGGCGATGTACGGTGCGACGAAACTACCTGCAGGAATTAGCGGATCGGTCTGTGATGGAAGCGCTGCCGTGGGTAAAATGTCCGACCAAGACGAAGCACGCGCGAAACATCCTCGATTATGGAAAAAACAGCCAACACATCCCATAAAGCACATATGTCATGCGCCGGGCGCCGGGTCGCGCGTTCAGCGCATGACGTGCGCGGATGGCGGGCAGCGCCGGCGGCCGGGCGCGGTGCCGGAACAGGGTACGCCGAGGCGGACGACGATAGCGGGACCGATGCCGCGGGAAGTCCGGGCGGGCAGCGCCCGCTCACTGACAAGCCGGACCGGCTCCGCGGGCATTCCGCCCCGGGAATGGCGGAATGCGCCGTTACGGCGCCATGTCAGGGTTCAGTCGCTGCGTGTATGGTTGACCCGTCGGCGCGACGCCGGCTGGCTGCCTGGCATCATGACTGCAAGGCACCGCAAATGGTGCGACAGGCGGCGCTCCGGGCACGGGGAACGCAGCGGAGCGGGCGGCGAGTTGCGCGCGCACTCGGCACGAGACAGGGGGCACATTGTGCGGCAGACGGGACAGGCATTCAGCGGGCAGCCCAGATTCCATGGCTATCACGCTGCGAGAGCCTGACCAACGCGCAGGACCTGCAAACCGCTACACTGGGTAATCTAGCGTGTGTATAGAGTAATATATTTAGATTTGTGATGACATAAACGGAGGTTCGCGTTGCCGAAAGGCGCCTGACTCGCTAGTTTCCCCTCCCGTCCAACCTTTTTCACGACGAAACCCGAGGTGACCCCGAGTGGCTCTTCCTCCCCTTACTCCCCAACAGCGCGCAGACGCCTTGCAGAAGGCAGCGATAGCGCGCAAGGAACGCGCCGAGGTTAAGAATCGCCTCAAGCGCGGCGCGACGACCCTGTCCGAGGTGATCAAAGACGGGTCCACGGACGACGTCATTGGCAAGATGAAGGTGTCGGCTCTGCTCGAGTCGCTGCCGGGCGTCGGCAAGGTCCGCGCGAAGCAGATCATGGAGCGGCTCGGCATCGCCGAATCCCGCCGGGTCCGCGGCCTCGGAGCAAACCAGCGCGCCGCGCTTGAGCAGGAGTTCGGTGCCGATATCTGAACCAGGCTGCCGGGACGCTGGCCTCCGCGTGCGGCCGGCACGGGCGCGAGGGCATGGCTGTTCCGCCCGGCGGTAACGCGTGCGAGGCAGTAGCCGCGAGGGGAGCCGCGCCCGTCGGCGCCGGCACGCCAGCGCGCCGGAGGAATTCGCGACTGACTGTGCTCTCCGGGCCCTCCGGGGTCGGGAAGAGCACAGTCGTCGCGGAACTGCGCCGCCGGAGCCCGCAGATCTGGATTTCCGTTTCCGTTACTACTCGAAGGCCGCGGCCGGGAGAAGTAGACGGACGGGAATATCATTTTGTCGACGACAGTGAGTTTGCCCGCATGGTGACGTCCGGAGAACTTCTGGAGTGGGCCGAGTTCGCGGGCAACAAATACGGCACGCCCCGGGAACCGGTGCGGCAGCGGCTGGAGAACGGCCAGCCGACGCTGCTGGAGATCGACCTGGCAGGGGCCCGGCAGGTACGGGAGGCCGTGCGGGACGACGCCCTGTTCGTGTTCCTGCAGCCGCCGTCCTGGGAGGAACTGGTGCGCAGGCTGACCGGCCGCGGGACCGAGGCTCCCGAGGTCGTGCAGCGGCGCCTTGCGGTCGCGAGGGAAGAGCTCGCCGCTGCTGACGAGTTCGACGTCACGCTGGTGAACACGTCCGTCGAGGAGGTTTGCCGGCAGATGGTAGCGTTGATTAACTGCAATCAATGAGGAAGGCGAAACGTGGCAGGGACCCCGGCCGCAGACGGCATCATCAACCCGCCGATCGACGAGCTCCTGGATGTCGTTGACAGCAAGTACCAGCTCGTGATCATGGCGGCCAAGCGGGCGCGCCAGATCAACGCCTACTACTCTCAGCTCGGCGAGGGCCTGCTTGAGTACGTCGGCCCGCTGGTTGAGACGCGCGTCCAGGAGAAGCCGCTGTCCATCGCCCTGCGCGAGACCCGTGAGCGGCTGCTCAAGGTGGAGTCCGCGGAGGCCTGAGGCGCCGACCGGCCAGGCACGCCCCCATGGCGCGAGTCATCCTCGGCGTAGGCGCGGGCATTGCCGCATACAAGGCATGCGAGCTGCTGCGCCTGCTCAAGGAAGCCGGCCACGGGGTACGTGTCGTTCCGACGCCGGACGCGCTCCGCTTCGTCGGCGAGCCGACGTGGGCCGCGCTGTCCGGCGAGCCCGTGGCGACAGACGTGTGGTCAGATGTCTCAGCGGTGCCGCATGTCCGGCTGGGGCAGGCGGCGGACCTTGTCCTGGTGGCCCCCGCGACCGCGGACCTGCTCGCCCGCGCGGCAACGGGCATGGCGCCGGACCTGCTTACCGCCACGCTGCTGACCGCGCGCTGTCCCGTCGTCTACGCGCCCGCCATGCACACCGAGATGTGGGAGCACCCGGCCACCCAGCACAACGTGGCAACCCTGCGCGAGCGCGGCGCCATCGTCGTCGAGCCGGCCGTAGGCAGGCTGACCGGCCCGGACACCGGCAAGGGTCGGCTGCCTGAGCCAGCCGAACTGTTCGCGCTGGCGGAATCAATCCTTTCATCCCGAACGGACCGTGGCGTCTCACCAGCCCCGGCCGTTACCCGCGGCGGTGCCGGGACCGGCGACGGGCCCGTCCTCGCCGGCCGGCGCGTGCTGATCTCCGCGGGCGGGACACGCGAGGAACTCGACCCGGTGCGCTTCCTCGGCAACTGGTCCACGGGCAGGCAGGGCTACGCGTTCGCCAGGTCGGCGACTGCGCGCGGGGCGGACGTGACCCTGGTCGCCGCGAACGTCGAGCTTCCTGATCCTGCGGGCGTGAAGATCATCCGGGTGGTGTCGGCACGCGACATGCACGCGGCGATGCTGGCTGAGGCCGCGACGGCCGACGCCATCGTGATGACCGCCGCGGTGGCTGACTTCCGTCCCGTGGCACGCAGCGAGTCGAAGATCAAGAAGGACGGGCTGGTACCAGAGCCGATAGCGCTTGCCGAGAACCCGGACATCCTCGCCGGCCTGTCGGCCCGCCGCGCGGCGGACGGCCCGGCGAGCCAGGTGATCGTCGGGTTCGCGGCCGAGACCGACCCGGACCTGGACGCCGCGCGGGCGAAGCTGGCCCGCAAGGGATGCGACCTGCTGGTCGTCAACCCGGTGGGCAACGGACGCGGGTTCGGCGGCGGCGACAACGAGGCCGTCGTGCTCGGCGCGGACGGCAGCGCGACGCCCATCCCGCGCCGGTCCAAGGACGCGCTGGCCGGCGTTGTGCTGAACCTTGTGGCGGCGCGGCTGAAGTTAGTGAGCTGCCCTATTGACCGGCTCCTTGCCGCTAAACTCTGCCAGGTCACCTCACTTACGGACGGAGAAGAACGTGGCCCGTCGGCTGTTCACCTCGGAGTCGGTTACGGAGGGCCATCCCGACAAGATGGCCGACCAGATCAGTGACGCCATCCTCGACGCCATGATCAAGGACGACCCAGGCAGCCGGGTCGCCGTGGAGACGCTGATCACGACGGGACAGGTCCACGTCGCGGGTGAGGTCACCACTAAGACCTATGTTGATATACCGGGTATAATACGCGAGAAGATACTCCAGATCGGGTATGACTCGTCGGCCAAGGGGTTCGACGGGGCGTCGTGCGGCGTATCGGTCTCGATCGGCTCGCAGTCGCCGGACATCGCCCAGGGCGTCTCCGACGCCTTCGAGTACCGCGAGGGCGAGGGCACCGAGGACTACGACAGGCAGGGCGCCGGGGACCAGGGCCTGATGTTCGGCTACGCCTGCCGGGAGACCCCTGAGCTGATGCCGCTGCCGATCATGATGGCGCACAAGCTGGCACGCCAGCTGTCGCAGGTGCGCCGTTCCGGTACGGTCCCCTACCTGCGTCCCGACGGCAAGACGCAGGTGACCGTGGAGTACGCGGGGGACCGCGCCGTGCGGCTGGACACGGTTGTGGTCTCTACCCAGCACGCGCCGGACATCAACCTGAAGGAACTGCTCGCGCCGGACATCAGGGACTACGTCGTGGAGCCGGTGATCTCCGGCTTCGGGATCGACACCACCGGGTACCGGCTGCTCGTCAACCCGACCGGGCGGTTTGAGACCGGCGGGCCGATGGGCGACGCGGGCCTGACCGGACGCAAGATCATCATCGACACCTACGGCGGCATGGCCCGGCACGGCGGCGGGGCCTTCTCCGGCAAGGACCCCTCGAAGGTGGACCGCAGCGCCGCGTACGCGATGCGCTGGGTCGCCAAGAACGTGGTGGCCGCGGGCCTGGCCGACCGGTGCGAGGCCCAGGTGGCGTACGCCATCGGCAAGGCAAAGCCGGTCGGCCTGTTCGTGGAGTGCTTCGGTACCGAGCAGGTCCCGGTGGAGCGGATCCAGGACGCGGTCACGGAGGTCTTCGACCTGCGCCCGCGGGCGATCATCGCCAGCCTCGACCTGCTGCGCCCGATCTACTCGCAGACGGCGGCCTACGGCCACTTCGGCCGCAGCGAGCCGGACTTTTCCTGGGAGCGGACAGACCGGGCCAGCCAGCTGCGAGCCGCGGCCGGCCTGTAAGCGAAGCCGTCTAGCCGGGTCTGCGCGGACAACCCGCGCAGACCCGGCTAGACGCATGACGATCTTGATTACTGAAAGATATAGTTTCCTTACACAGTGTTGTGGTGATGAGAAGCCACGCGAGTGGCATGTGTTGTGCCGCTGATTCGGGGTAGCCGGCAGCAGCAGAAAAACGCCGGTAAGGACCTGCGGAGATAACGCAGTGTTCGGGATGCCAACACGGCCGACGGCCGTGCAAATGCGTATGCGTATGAGAGTGCGAAATCCCTTGCGGATGCACGTGCATGCGATAAGCTCGATTTCGCAAGTCCAGGGGAAGCTCAGGAGATCGACAGGAGCCAGCTGCGACCGGCGGCTGGCGCCAGCGCGCTGGGGCCGTGGCAGCAGGTGCTGGGTCAACGGGACCGAGTCAAGGCGTCAGGAGACAAGAAACGATGCAAGACATTCAGAACGGGATCTCTGCCGCGCATCTCCAGGGCGCGGCATGGCGGAAGAGCCAGCGCAGCAACTCGCAGGGGGCGTGCGTCGAGCTCGCCCGCCTCGATTCCGCTACGGTCGCGATGCGGAACTCTCGCGACCCACTGGGCACCGCCCTCGTCTACCCGGCCGACGCCGTCCGGGCGATGGTCAGCGCGCTGCGGGCCGGCGAACTCGACGACCTGATCAGCTAGTGAAGCCCGCGAGCGCATCAGCTTGGTAAGGCCCGCGTGCGGCCGGGCACGGGTTTTGCGGCTTCCCGTGCCCGGCCGCTCGCGCTGTGTTTCCCCCTGGGGACAACCCCCCGGTGACCCCCCGGAAGAGGGGGACTGCCCGTCCCCCCTTCCACCCCCTGCCGCGCCTGCATCCCGGTGATCCTCCTGACGCCCCGGTTGGCCCCGGTACCCTCCGGTTTCTGGTAGGACGGGACCGTGGCGGACACGCAGCACAACGGCACGCGGAGCCCGCGGCCGGCCGCGAGCCCGCGAGAGAGCCCAATGACCCCTACAGCCCCAGCGGCCCCGAAGAGCGCGAGGACCGCGAAGACCGCGAAGACTGGGAAGACCCCGAGCAGGGCGAAGAACGCGAAAGCCGCCAGGCGGCTTGCCCCGGCCACGGACCGGCCGGTAGCCAGGATCGCGGTGGACATCCCGCTCGCCCATCTGGACCGGCCGTTCGACTACCTGGTCCCCGAACGGCTCGCCGGCCAGGCACAGCCCGGAGTACGGGTCCGGGTCCGCTTCGCCGGTCAGCTCACCGACGGCTTCGTCCTCGACCGAACGCAGGCGAGCGAGCACCAGGGCCGGCTCGCCTACCTGGAGCGGGTGGTGTCGCCCGAGCCGGTGCTGACAGCGGAGATCGCGGGGCTGGCCCGCGCCGTCGCCGACAGGTACGCCGGAACGCTCGCCGACGTGCTGCGGCTGGCAGTCCCGCAGCGGCACGCGGCGACCGAGGCCGCCCCGCCGGGCAGCAAGCACGACCGGCCGGAAAAGCCCGCACCGGGACCCTGGGAGAGGTACCCCGCCGGGCGGGCGTTCCTCGACGCGCTCAGTGACGCCCGTCCGGCGCGAGCCGCCTGGACCGCGCTGCCGGGGATGAGCTGGCCGGACGAGATCGCGCGCGCCGCCGCGACCTGCGCGAACGCCGGCCGTGGCGTGGTGGTCGTAGTCCCTGACGCGCGTGACCTGACCCATCTCGGCGCGGCTCTCGCGGACACCGGCGCGGGTCATGTCACGCTCACCGCCGACCTCGGGCCGGCCGAACGGT
Organism: Trebonia sp.; assembly: GCA_030043595.1. GTDB lineage: Bacteria > Actinomycetota > Actinomycetes > Streptosporangiales > Streptosporangiaceae > Trebonia. The sequence continues at coordinate 256 of JASHXJ010000260.1, read as the reverse complement.
ACCGCCGCTGGCTTGCCGCACTGCGCGGCGAGGTGCTGATCGCGGCGGGCACCCGCGCCGCTATGTTCGCGCCCGTCGCCGACCTTGGACTGGTGGTCCTCTGGGACGACGGCGACGACCTGCACGCCGAGCCTCGCGCGCCCTATCCGAACGCCAGGGAGGTGCTCGCGCTGCGCGCCCACCGAGCCGGAGCCGCCGCGCTGATCGGCGGGTTCGCTCGCACCCCCGAGCTCGCGCAGCTGGTCCAGTCCGGCTG
>JASHXJ010000259.1 GCA_030043595.1 Trebonia sp. | reverse complement strand
GGCGGTGGCCAAAGTACGGCATCCTGACGCCCGACGTGATCCGGGAGTTCAGGTCCCGCGCGACGACGCCCGAGCCGAAGACCCGCACCCCGAAGCCACCCAGGCCTGCCAAGCGGAAGCGCAAGGGCTCTGTCTGGGCGATCCCCGTGTCTTTCGAGAGCAACCGCAGACGTCACTGAAAGCTCCTGGAGCGCTGTTGACCCGCTCCCGAGTAACTACCCTGCTGACTGCCCCTGCTGAACTGCACCGATGTCCGCGAGGCAGACTTATCAGGGGCTTGTCAACGGCGATTCGTTGACACAGTCCACACCCCTCAGTACGATTTACCCGTCATGACCTGCGGGAACGCAGGTCTCAGCACACATAGCGTCGGTGTAGTAGGCGGCGCCGCCCGTGCCGTGCTCGATCAGGTCAAGCAGGGTGGTCACGAGGCGGTCAGGCGGCAGCGCCCACAGCGACAGGGAGGCTTCGTCGGGCCAGATCGCGGTGGACCGCGCGCCCGCGTCGCGCAGCACGCGCCGGGCGCGGTCGGCGACCTTGCGCGAGCTCGCGCCGCCCTTGCAGTCGAGCACGACGAGCAGCGGCCGGTTGGCGGTGCCGCCCGCGTACCGGCGCAGCCCGGCCGCCATGAACCCGGCCCACAGTCGCAGGAGCAGGGTAGTCTTGCCGGTCCCCGTTGAGCCGATGACCACCTGGTGGGAGCGCAGCCGCGGGTAGGGAATCGCCGCCGCGCGGCCTGCCCGGTGCCGGATCGAGCGGATGGCGGCCCCGGTCACGACGTGCCCGTTCGGGGAAAGCAGAGGGAGCGCGCCGGGAGCCGCGAGCAGGGCCTTGGCGGTGCGCACCTGGCGCCGCCACAGCCGGGCGTCGAACGCGGCGGGCGCGGTCGGCGTCAGCCCGCCGGTGCCGGTCTCCATCCGGAAGATCCGGTACTGCCAGGCGAGCCCGCCCGCCAGGATGCCGAGCGGCACGGCGGGCGGCGCGACCGCGACCGCGGCGGCCGCTAGATGCCCGTGATGGGCGAGCTGCCACATCCCGAGCCAGGCACGCCAGGGAGCGGCGGCCACCCGCAGCCACGCCGGCCCAGGGCCCGGCCACACGGCGACGGCGGCCAGCCACGCGATCACCATCGGCAGGCTCGCTGCGGCCGCCGCGTACAGCCGCCGCGGCGGCCAGCCGCGCCACCACCCGAACGCCGCGGAACCAGCCGCGACCAGCGTCACCGGCGCGAGCGCGACGGCGAGTGCGGCGAGCACGGCCAGCCGCAGCAGGGAGTACAGGCCGCGGCCGATGGCCCGGCGCAGCGGGCGCGCGGGGTACCCGTACCGGGCAGGCGCGCGCCTCACGCCGGCTCCCGCGGCGTCCTGACTAAGAGATCACGGTGCGGCACGCGTCAACTACATCACACTAACCGTGATCAACTCCCGCAAACCGGGCCAGGGTTCCGAGGGCTCCGCGTCAGAGCAGGGCTCCTGGCGGGAGGTCCCTGACCTCGATCCTGGCGGCGAGCGGGCCGAGCTCGCCGCGCGCCCGCAGCACGGTGCCCAGCGCGGCGGGGGAGCACAGGTACAGCGCGCGGGCATGCCGGGATGGCCGGCCGGGGACCGCGGCGTCCGCGGCGGGACAGCCGTAATCTCCGGTACGGGCGAGGATCTCCCGCATGATGTCAGCGGTGCGGGTGACGGTCTTCGGCGTCAGCTCGGCCTCCACTGCCCAGCATTCACCAGCCCACGGCACTGCCTGCCCGTCCGGCCAGTGCACCTCGGCGTCGGGCAGGTGCTGGCGGACGCCGACCCCGTGCCTGGCCCGGATCCGCCGCTCGCACCGCCAGAACGGCTCAGCCTGCCGGTAGGCGGCGGTGGCTTCCAGCGCCATGCGCGCCGCCGCGACGGCCCTGATGTGCGCGAGCCTGGACAGCGCCGGCTGCGCGGGCGCGTACGTCAGGCCGCACGCGGCCAGCCCCGCCCTGGTCACCCACAGCCAGGCCGGGCCTGGCCCCAGGCGCGCCGACTGCGCGTACCCCAGTTCGCGCCAGCGCGCCGCGGCCGCCCTGGCGGATCGCTCCCCGCCGGTCAGGGCCGCCAGCTGGTCGAGCTGGATGCCGTACATGTCGGCGGCGAACACCAGGGCTGCCGCGTTCCTGACCGCAAGCCCTGTGCCGCGGGTGGCACCGACGTCCTTCGTCCCGATGACCTTAGTCCCATACAAACCGTGCCATTGCGCCATGCCTGGGCGGGGGGCTGGCGACGGATGCTTGACGCGTAAGGCAAATCCGAAGAAGGCCAGGCTAGCAAGGGCCTGGCGGATAGTCAGGGGAGATGTCCCAAATGCGCCGCACTACTTTTGACAAGCTTCTCGGCTGGGCCGGGGTTTCACTCGGCGTCATCCTGCTCGCCGTGGGCGGGCTGGTGCTGTGGGGGTCGGCCTACATCCACAACACCGTGACCAGCCAGCTGGCCGCCCAGCAGATCACCTTCCCGCCGGCCGCCGCGTTCGCGCACCCCAAGGCCGGCACCGAGATCACCCCCTCGATGATC
>JASHXJ010000031.1 GCA_030043595.1 Trebonia sp. | reverse complement strand
CAGCACGTCCAGGTAGGCCAGCACCAGCGGCCGCAGCCGGGGAACCTGCCGCGGGAACAAGTTGCGGCCGTGCAGCGGGACCCCGGCCAGCACCCGCGGATCATGATCGGGCAGCTCGGCGCCAAAGTACAGGCCCTCCTTCAGATCCGGCCGCCCGGAGGTGAGCTCGGCTCCGACCGGGAAGAATCCCCGCCAGGCCCGCCCGCCACGCGCCATGGCAATCTCCATCTTGTCCGCCAACGGCAGGGCGAAGAACTCAGCGCTCGCGCTGGCCAGTTCCGCCACCAGCTCAGTTGCCACGCCATGGCCGGTCATGTAGAAAAAGCCGCGCTCGCGGCAGGCGGCCTGGATCTGCCAGGCCACATCAGCCCGCGCCGCAGTCGGCCCGTGACCGAGCAGCGGGGCCACATCGATGACCGGCAGCACGGCTGACCCGCCCGAACCTGGCACGAACCCATCGTGCCCGATGCCCCGTTGCCGCCGCCACCCTGGGGCACGGACAGACGCCGCCCCACGACCCGCCAGCCCTGCAGCCCGCGGTATCGCCGTCGGTCACGTCGTTGGGCTCGCGTCGGGTGCCGCGCGGTCAGCCAGGAAAAATCGATCGCCGTGAGGACCTCCGGTCGGGCACCATGGCCAGGGAACGGCCGCTCGGATGGGGGGAACACATGACCACGCCTGAACGTGGCCGCGGTTCACCGGTCCGGAAACGGGCGGTGCTGCTCGCGCTGCGCTGCTACGGCGGCCAGATGGCGCGGTTGTGGCGTTTCACGCTGCCGGCGATGCTGCTGCCCGCGCTGGGAAACACGTGCATCTCCTACGTCGCCCCGCTGATCATCGCCTTGCTGATCGGCCGCTTTGCCAGCCACGCGCCGACCGGGATCGGCGCGACGATGCCCTATGTGCTCGGGTTCGCAGGGGTGCTGCTGTTCGCCGAGGTCTTGTGGCGGATCGGTATCCACTGCCTGAACCGCCTCGACGGCCACGGCATCGAGAACCTCTACATCATCGGCATGGACGAGCTGCTGGTGAAAGACGCGGCGTTCTTCCATGACAACTTCGCCGGCTCGCTGACCAAGCGGGTGCTGAGCTTCGCTTCCCGGTTTGAGGACTTCGCCGACAATCTGGCGTTCAACATCGTCAGCAGCCTTGTGCCGCTGGTGTTCGCGTCGGTGGTGCTATGGCGTTTCGATCCGTTGCTGGTCGCCGGGCTCATCGGCCTGATCGTGATCACCGGCATCGGCGTCGCCCCGCTGATCCGCCGTCGCCAGAAGCTGGTCGACCAGCGCGAGGAGGCGATCGCGCGGGTGTCCGGGCACGTCGCCGACAGCCTGGCGAACATGGACACGATCCGCGCGTTCGCCGCGGAGGACCGGGAGGCCGCCGAGCACCGGTCGCGGGTCGCCGAGCAGCGGCGGAAGTCGCTTCTTTCCTGGGACTACGGGAACCTTCGCATCGACACGCTGGTCGCTCCGATGTCCGTGCTGACCAACGTGCTCGGCCTGCTGCTAGCGGTCGCGCTGGGCGCGGGCAGTCACGGGGTCGAGGCGATCATCGTTGCGTTCACGTACTACTCGAACGCGACACAGATCATGTTCCAGTTCAACCAGATCTACCGACAGATGGAGAGCTCGCTGACCGAGGCCGCGCAGTTCACCGAGTTGCTGCTGACGCCGCCGACCGTGCTCGACCCGATCGCGCCCGAGCCGCTCCGGCCAGCGGCGAGCGACGTCCGGTTCGAGAACGTGAGCTTCGCGCACTCCGGCGGACAGCCGCTGTTCAGCGGCCTCGACCTCGTCGTGCCGAGCGGGACCAGGCTCGGGCTGGTCGGCCGGTCAGGCGGCGGCAAGACCACGCTGACCCGGCTGCTGCTGCGGATGATGGACATAAACGAGGGCCGGATCCTGATCGGCGGGCAGGACATCAGCAAGCTGCGCCAGGCGGATCTGCGCAGCCTGATCGCCTACGTGCCGCAAGAACCCGCAATGTTCCACCGCTCCCTCCGCGACAACATCGCGTTCGCGCGACCGGACGCGACCGACCAGCAGATCCGCCGGGCCGCACGGGCCGCGCACGTGACGGAGTTCGCGGACGTCCTGCCGGACGGATTCGACACGATGGTCGGCGAGCGCGGCGTGAAGCTGTCCGGCGGGCAGCGGCAGCGAGTCGCGCTGGCCCGGGCGATCCTGCGTGACGCGCCGATCCTGCTGCTGGACGAGGCGACCAGCGCGCTGGACTCAGAGAGCGAGATCCTTGTCCAGCAGGCGTTGTGGGACCTCATGGTTGGCCGGACGGCGCTCGTGGTCGCGCACCGGCTGAGCACGGTCGCGAGCATGGACCAACTCGTCGTGCTCGACCACGGCCAGATCGTCGAGCAGGGCACGCACGAGGAACTGCTCCATCTCGACGGAACCTATGCCAGGCTGTGGCAGCACCAGTCCGGCGGCTTCCTGGACGACAGCACAACGACACCAGCGCTCGCCTAGGCGCCGATGCTGAGCGCGTGACCCCTTGCCAGATCCCAGGAG
>JASHXJ010000258.1 GCA_030043595.1 Trebonia sp. | reverse complement strand
GAGCCGGGGGACGTCAAGCTTGGCGCCTTCTGCTCGAGTGAGCCCGACGCCGGCAGCGACGTGGGCTCGATCCGGACCCGGGCGGTGTACGACGAGCCGTCCGACGAGTGGGTCATCAACGGGGTGAAGACCTGGGCGACCAACGGCGGGATCGCGAACGTGCACGTCGTCGTCGCCTCGGTGGATCCCTCGCTGGGCGCGCGCGGCCAGGCGAGCTTCATCGTGCCGCCAGGGACCCCGGGACTGTCGATGGGACAGAAGTTCCGCAAGCACGGCATCCGCGCCTCGCACACCGCCGAGGTCATCCTGGACGGCGTCCGGGTGCCGGGGCGGTGCCTGGTCGGCGGCAAGGACAAGCTCGACGAGCGGCTGGCACGGATCCGCGAGGGCAAGCGGGGCGGCGAGCAGGCGGCGATGAAGACGTTCGAGGCGTCCCGGCCGTCGGTGGCGGCGATGGCGGTGGGCGTCGCGCGCGCGGCGGTGGAGTTCGCGACCGACTACTCGCGGCAGCGTGTCCAGTTCGGCAGGCCGATCGGGCAGAACCAGGGCGTGGCCTTCCAGCTGGCCGACATGCGGGCGGCGGTGGACGCTGCGCGGCTGCTCACGTGGCGGGCGGCCTGGATGGCGCGGCAGGGACTGCCCTTCACCGCCGCCGAGGGATCGATGTCCAAGCTGGTCGCGGGGGAGACGGCGGTGCGGGTGACCGAGCAGGCGGTCCAGATCCTCGGCGGGAACGGGTACACGCGCGAGTACCCGGTCGAGCGCTGGCATCGGGACGCCAAGATCTTCACGATCTTCGAGGGCACCTCGGAGATCCAGCGCATGCTCATCGGGCGGGCGGTCACCGGGCTGGACGTGCGATAGCGCTCAACGGCGCCGTCAGCAGGGCCGACGGCGCCGCGGCTGCCCGGCTAGGGCGTGACCTGCTCCGCGCGGCGCGGCAGCTTCCAGCCGGGCCTTACGAAGTGGCAGGTGTACCCGTCGGGGTAGCGCTGGAGGTAGTCCTGGTGCTCGGGCTCGGCCTCCCAGAATGGGCCGGCCGGGGTGACCTCCGTGACTACCTTGCCCGGCCACAGACCGGAGGCGTCGACATCGGCGATGGTGTCCTCGGCAACGCGCCTCTGCTCGTCGCTGAGGTAGAAGATCGCCGACCGGTAACTGGCCCCGATGTCGTTGCCCTGCCGGTTCCGCGTGGTCGGGTCGTGGATCTGGAAGAAGAACTCCAGCAGGTCCCGGTAGGAGATCTTCTCCGGGTCGAAGACGATCTCGATCGCCTCGGCATGGCCGCCGTGGTGCCGGTAGGTGGCATTCGGCACGTCACCGCCGGTGTAGCCGACCCGCGTCGAGATCACGCCGGGCAGCTTGCGGACGAGCTCCTGTACTCCCCAGAAGCAGCCGCCGGCCAGAATGGCCGTCTCGGTCTGGGTGGTCATGATGCACCTCCGGTGTCTGCGGTATCGAAGAGCTTGCGGTAGTCGCCGTAGCCCTGGCGCTCCAGGTCGGCGACCGGGATGAAGCGCAGGGCCGCGGAGTTGATGCAGTAGCGCAGGCCCCCCGCGTCGGCCGGCCCGTCGGGGAACACGTGGCCGAGGTGGCTGTCGCCGTGTGCGGAGCGGACTTCGGTCCGGAGCATGCCGTGGCTGCGGTCCCGGCGCTCCACGACGTTCTGCGGCTCAACCGGCACGGTGAAGCTCGGCCATCCTGAGTGGCTGTCGTACTTGTTCACCGAGGCGAACAGCGGCTCGCCGGAGACCACGTCGACATACAGCCCTGGCTCGTGATTGTCCCAGAACTCGTTGCTGAACGGCGGCTCGGTGGCGTCGCGCTGGGTGACCTTGTACTGCGCTGAGGTCAGCCGGGCGATGGCCTCGGGATCCTTGCGGTAGTTATCCGACACGTCAGCTCCCTTACTGATGGCGCCGCCTGCTGGTTGCGGACGAGCGTGACGTGCCAGATGCAACCATGCACCGGGCCCGGCTATTTCAGCCTGCCGCCTGGATGAGCCAGCACCTGTTTACGCCCGTGAGAGCCCGGGAAGGGCGGGGAGAGCGGCTGCGGCCGACCACCGGCCTGCGGGTCGGGAAGCAGCGTCGGGCAGTGATCGAGGGGCATCAGGTGCTCCCGAAGGAGCTACCTGGTTTCGGGGGAGGCAGTATGACATCGCTAGCTGAGCGCGCGGGCGGCAGTTCCCAGCAGATGGTCCGTGGCACCGAGAGTCGGACGATGACCGTTGGGGATTTCCTGCTCCGCCGACTTGAGGAGGCGGGCATCGGACACCTGTTCGGTGTTCCCGGTGACTTCAACCTTGAGCTGTTGCAGCAACTGGAGGACGCTGGCCACCTGGATTGGGTCGGCACGTGCAGTGAGCTGAACGCGTCCTACGCGGCGGACGGTTACGCGCGGCTGAACGGGATGGGCGCGCTGACCGTCACGAACGCCGTAGGGGCGCTGAGCGCGATCAACGGGATCGCCGGCTCCTACGCCGAGCACGTCCCGGTGATCCTGGTCGCCGGGTCGATACCGCTCAGGTCGATCGAGCGCGGCCTGGGAATGCACCACACGACGGGCGACGGGACCTGGGACCGCTTCCTCGGCGCCTTCGCGCAGGTGACTGCCGCGCAGGCCAGGCTGACCCCGTACAACGCGGCCACGGAGATCGACCGGCTGATCCTCACCGCCTGGCGGGAGAAACTCCCGGTGTACATGGAACTTCCATCGGACATCGCCTACCTCGACATCGAGGTTCCAGCGGCCCCGCTGGCGCTCGCCGAGCCGCCCAGCGACCCCGAACGGCTAAAGTCGTGCGCCGCCGCGATCGCCGACCATCTGTCACAGGCCAAATCACCGGCGATCCTCGTCGATCAGGACGTCGACCGGTACGGTACCGCGACGGAGGTCATGGGGCTGGCAGAGAAACTGCAGCTGCCGGTCGCGGTGACCGGGCCCGCCAAGGCGGTGATCGACGAAACGTTCCCGCACTACGTGGGCATCTACAACGGCAAGGCCAGCGACCCGCAGACCCGAGAGGCCATCGAGGCCAGCGACTGCCTGCTGTCCATCGGCTACCGGCCGATCGACGGCACCTCAGGCGACTTCACCGCCGCGCTGCCCGCCAACACGATCCGCGTCCGCGGGCACTCGGTGGACGTCGGCGAGGATAACTACCAGGCGGTCACGCTCAGGGAAGTCCTGCGCGACGTCACCGCCGCGGTCCCGCAAGTCACCGACCGCGCCACCCGTCGCCCCGGCGCGGCGATGCCCGCAGGCACGCATGGCGACGGCTCCGCCAAAGTGACCCAGGCCGCCTACTGGGAAGCCATCCAGGGCTACCTCCGGCCGGGCGACGTGCTTCTCACCGATAACGGGACGTCGTACGCCATTTTCGGCTTCCGGCTGCCGCCGAAGTGCACTGTCGTCGCGTCAGTCATCTGGGGCTCTATCGGGTACAGCGTCGGGGCGCTGCTGGGCACGCTGACCGCGGCACCCGACCGCCGCCACCTGCTGTTCATCGGCGACGGCTCGTTCCAGGAGACGGCGCAGGAACTGTCGACCATGCTGCGCCGCGACTGCAAGCCGGTGATCTTCCTGATCAACAACGGCGGGTACACCATCGAGCGCGGCTACATGGGCAAGACGGCGGACTACAACGACATCGCCAGATGGGCCTACTCCGAACTGCCGAAAGTGTTCCGTCCGGACACCACCGCGCGGTCGTTCGTGGTCAAGACCGTCGCGGATCTGGAAAATGCGCTTAGC
>JASHXJ010000257.1 GCA_030043595.1 Trebonia sp. | reverse complement strand
CGCGAACGCCAGCGAGCGCGCTCATCTGCTCGCCCGCGCGGTCGCCTGCGCCTTACCCACATGCCACGAAAAGTGCATCTTCTGGTAGTGGGCAGGCAATACGGGATATGTGACCATCAGACGAGCCCAGGGTGCTGGCTGTCGGGAGGGGAGGCAGCACTGTGCGTATCCCATGCCGTGCCCGGATGAACGTGCTGACTTTTCCGTTGCTCGCGGCTGCCTCGGCCGGCTGCATCGCCGCTGTCCCCGCGGTCGCCACGGTCGCGGCCCCCGGCCGTCCGGCGATATTCGGCGGCGGACTGACAACGGTGGACGCCGTCTCGGCCACTGACGTCTGGGCGGTGGGCACCACCGCTACTTTCACCGGCCTCGTCCTGCACTGGAACGGCAAGGCCTGGCAGCAGCTGCCGAGCCCGGCTGGCCTGGTCGGCCTGTCCGGCGTGGCCGCGGTGTCCGCGAGCGACGCCTGGGTCGCGGGCGTGAGCGGCGCGGGCACGGAGGTCGAACGCTGGAACGGCAGGTCATGGGCGAATCCGGCGACCCCGGGCAGCGTCACCAAGCTCGTGGCGCTCTCGGCTGACGACGTCTGGGGCGTCGGCGCGGGGAGTTCCGGCGGGACGCTGATCGTTCGCTGGAACGGCAGGTCCTGGGCCAGGGTAGCCAGCCCGTCCCTGCCTGGCGGCGCGTCCTATCTGACCGGCGTCGCCGCCACCTCCGCCGCCAGCGCCTGGGCGGTCGGGACCAACCAGACGCAGTCGAAGACGCTGATCCTGCACTGGACCGGCAAAGCGTGGACCAAGGTGCCCAGTCCGGACCCGAGCCCGGGCGCCTACCTGTCCGGCGTGGCCGTCACGTCCGTCAGCGACGCCTGGGCCGTCGGCGCTACCCACGCGGGCAAGACGCTGATCCTGCACTGGAACGGCACGGCCTGGAGCCAGGTCGCGAGCCCGACTCCCGCCGGTGGCGGCGGCCTGTCCAGCGTGTCCGCGATCTCGCCCACCGACGCGTGGGCGGTCGGGACGACCGACGCGGGGGGCACGCTGATCCTGGGCTGGAACGGCAAGGCGTGGAAGCAGGTGCCCAGCCCCGCCCTGCCGGGCGATCCTCTCGGGAACGCCCTGGCGAACGTGACCGCGGCCTCCGCGCACGCCGCCTGGGCCGTCGGCAGCTACGACTCCGCGAGCGACGCGCTGATCCTGTACTGGAACGGGGTCGCCTGGAAGCAGCAGGAGTAAAGCGGAGCAAGCGGGAGCAGGCCTGCCCGCGGCACCCGGTGCCCGGATCGCCGCCGTCCGCTCAGTCCTCCATCGTGAGGACTGCCTTGCCGGTGACCTGTCCCGCTTCCAGCGCGCGGTGCGCGTCCGCGGCGCGCTCAAGCGGGAACGTCGCGCCGACCTGGACGCGAAGGTCACCGGCGTCGAAGTGCGCCGCGGCCTCCTCCAGGATCCTGCGCTGGCGCTCCCTGTGCGCCGCCCACCCGAATACCGACGGCGCCGGCATCCAGGTGAAGGAGACCCGCAGGTTCCGTTCGTGCATGGCCTGGACGGCCTGCTCCTCCCACGGGCTTTCCACGTTGGAGACGAGGTCGCCATACGGACGGACAAGCGAGAAGCATGCCGTGAACGTCTTGCCGCCAACGGTGTCGTGCACGACGTCGGCGCCGTCGGTCCCGGTCCACGCGCGCAGCTTCGCGCCCACGTCCTCCCGGGTGTAGTCGATGCACAGCTCGGCGCCGAGCGAGTAGGCCAGTTCCGTCTTCGGGCCGGACGTGACCGTCGTCGCCACCCGCGCGCCGGCCAGCCGGGCGATCTGCACGGACATGTGCCCGACGCCGCCCGCCCCGGCCTGGACAAGGACATGCTGGTCCTTCTCCGCCTCCCTCCCCACCCGGGCGCGGTCCCGTACCGCTTCCCACGCGGTGATCGTGACTAGCGGTGCCGCGGCCGCCTCGGCGAACGACAGGCGCTGCGGCTTGCGCGCGACGAAGCGCTCGTCAATGACCTTGACCTCCTGGTACGTCCCAGGGGTCGGCCCGAAGCCGCCATCGCAGAAGTACACCTCATCGCCGGCGCGGAACCGCGTGACGGCCGCCCCCGTGCTCTCCACGATCCCGGCCCCGTCCCAGCCAAGCACCGCGGGCAGCACGCCGCCGATCGTGCCCTGGGACCTGAGCTTGTAGTCGACAGGATTGATGCCCGCCGCCCGCAGCCGCACCCTGACGTCCCGCTCGCCAGTGATCCGCGGTTCGGGCAGGTCAGCGACCTGCAGCAGCTCCGGGCCGCCGACAGCCGTCATCTGTACCGCACGCATGCGTCCTCCTCCGTGGTTCAGGTGCGTGTCCTTCCCGCATCACCCCGCAGCGCGCTAATGCACAATACAATCAGCCGCAGAAATGACGGACGGGCCGGCTTACCGGTGCGCATGCGGCGCTGAACTGGTCCGGCCACGCGGAACTGAGGACAAACCCCGGCCGCGTGTGGTGAATCGCGCCTGAACCACGGAAAGGGCCACTGTCATGACGACAACGCCGGCGAAGTCGTGACACCGGCGGTCCGGGCGGTGCTCGCGTGCGGGGCCAGCGCTCTGCTGGCGGCCTCGTGCGGGTCCACGGCGGCTAGCGCCCCGCCCGCATACGAAGTACGGGCCACCACGATCAGCGGCCTCGGCCGGATACTCGCCGATGGCTCAGGCCGGACGCTGTACCTGTACACCCCGGACAGCCAGGGACCATCCGTCTGCTCACTTGGCTGCCTGCTTGGGTGGCCGCCTCTTGTCCTGCCAAAGGGCGTGACGAAGCCGCTCGCCGGCCCCGGGATCGACCCGGCACTGCTCGGCACGGACCCGGGTCCCGGAGGCGCGCTTCAGGTGACCTATAACCGGTGGCCGCTCTACCTCTACACCGGCGATTACACGCCAGGCGAGGCGAACGGCCAGGCAGACGCCATGGGCCTGTGGTGGGTGGTCTCAGTCAGCGGGGCGGTCGACCGCGGCGTTCCTGCCCAGCCCGCCGGCTGACGGCAGCGGGCCTCGGCAGCTCAGCCAGGCTCGCCCCGCCGAAGGCCACCGCGTCCACCCGCGGCGGCTTCTGATCGGCCACAGCCACACTCTACGTCGCGTCCGGCCGATGTCCCCTCCTAGGGCAGGAACACGAGACGGCCGGTCGTGGTGCCGTCGGCGAGCCGTCGCAGCCCGTCCGGTACGCCGTCCAGCGGCAGCCGCTCGCTGATCAGCGGCCGGATCGCCCCGGTGGCGGCGAGCCTGCCCAGCTCGGCGTGGCACTTCCGGACCGCACCGGGGTCGCGCTCCTGGTACAGGCCCCAGTGCAGGCCGACGATCGAGTAGTTCTTCACCAGGGCGTGGTTCAGCGCCGCCGCCGGGATGTCACCGCTGGCGAAGCCGACGACCAGGATCCGGCCCTCGAACGCGATGCACTTGGTGGACCGCCGGAACGCCTCGCCGCCCACCGGATCGTAGACCACGTCGGCGCCGCGCCCGTCGGTGACCTCCTTGACGACCGCCACGAAGTCCTCGCGGTGGCGGTCCACGACGACGTCCGCGCCGAGCTCCCGCACCACCGACGCCTTCTGCGGACCCCCGGCCACACCGATCACGCGGGCTCCCGCGGCCTTGCCGAGCTGGACCGCGCCGCTGCCCACGCCGCCGGCCGCCGCGTGGACGAGCAGCACCTCGCCAGCCGCCAGCCGCGCCCGCCTGTGCAGCCCGAACCATCCGGTCTGGTAGGTGATATGAAACGGCGCCGCCTCCGCGTCGTCGAGCCCGCCGGGCGCCGGCATCGCGATCTGCGCGTCCATGATCGCGTACTCCGCGAACCCGCCGTACGGCAGCACGGTCCCGCCGATCACCCGGTCTCCGGCGGCGAAACGGGTCACGTCCGCCCCGGCCGCCACGACTTCCCCGCACACTTCGACGCCTGGGCAGAACGGCAGTGACGGACGCACCTGGTAGGTACCCCGGCACAGCAGCACGTCGGGAAAGTTCGCCGCGGCCGCCAGCACCCGCACAAGGACCTGCCCGGGACCGGGCACCGGCCGCGCTGCCGCGACCAGTTCCAGCACGTCCTGCGGCTCACCGTGCGAGCCCACCTGCCAGGCTTTCACCCTGTCTCCTCCTCGATCCGCCGCTGCAGCCGCGACATGCCGCGCAGCCACCTGTCGGTGTCCGCGGCGCGCAGCCCGTAATAGTCCCTGACTTCGGGGTGCGGCAGGACCAGGAACCTGCCCCCGGCCATCGCCTCCCACAACGCGTCGGCAACCTGCCCCGGCTCGATCGCCGTATCGGCGAGCAGGATCTCGCCCGGCCGCCCCGCGTCGGCGAGCATCTGGGTGCGCACGCCCTGCGGGCAGATGCAGTGCACGCTCAGCCCGCGGTGCGCGTACGTCGCGGCCAGCCACTCGGCGAACGCCACCGCGGCGTGCTTGGTCACCGAATACGGCGCCGACCCCAGCATCGTCAGCAGGCCGGCCGCGGACGCGGTGACGACGAACGTCCCCTGCCCGCGCGCCAGCCAGGCCGGCAGCAGGGCCCGCGATGCGCGCACATGCGCCAGCGTGTTGACCTCCCAGGCGCGCTGCCACACCTCATCAGGAGCATCGGGCCCGGACGCCGGTCCTCCGACGCCGCTGCCCGCGTTCGAGCAGTAGATGTCGATCTCCCCGAGATGGCTGCGCGCAGCGGTGACCAGGTCACGCACGCCCTGCTCCGTCCCCGCGTCGCCGGGGACGGCGAACCCCCCGATCTCGGCCGCGACCCCCGCGGCGGCACCGGCGTCCAGGTCGTTCACCACCACCCGGGCGCCGCCAGCGGCGAGCCTGTGCGCGATCGCCCGCCCGATCCCGCCGCCACCGCCGGTGACAACGACCCCGGCTCCGCTCACGCTCGTCATGTCCGAACCATAGCCCCGCGCCGCCCGCCGGCTGTGCGGCGCTGGCGCCGCAATGATAAGTGAATACCTATGAGTTAGCGCCCGCCACGATGAAGCGAGGTACCCGGTGGCGATCACCCTTACCCAGATCCGCGCGTTCCTCGCGGTGCAGAGCACGGGCAGCGTGCACGCCGCGGCGGGGCAGTTGCTGGTCAGCCAGCCGTCGGTGTCGGCCGCGGTCGCCTCGCTCGCCCGCGAACTGGGCGCCGCGCTCTTCGAACGGCACGGGCGGGGAGTGCGGCTGACCGAGTCGGGCGAGGCGTTCGCACCCTACGCGGCTCAGGTGCTCGGCCTCCTTGAGCAGGGCAGGAATGCGGCCCAGGAGGCGGCTCACCCGGAGAATTCAAGGATCCGGCTGGTCGCGGTGAACACCGCGGGAGAGTACCTGGCGCCGCCGCTTATCCAGGCGTACCGGCAGCTCCATCCGGGCGTCAGCATCCTGCTCGAGGTTGGCAACCGGGCCACGGTATTCGAGCGGCTCGAAACCAGGCGCGCCGACGTCGGCATCGGCGGCCGGCCGGCGGCGGGCAGGACCCTGGCGGGCTTCCCGTTCGTCGCGAACGAGCTAGTCGTCGTGGGCAGGGAGATTCCGGCAGACCTGGCGCAAACCCCCTGGCTGCTGCGGGAGGAGGGCTCGGGCACCCGACTGGCGACCGAGCGCCTGCTCGCCGACCTGAACCTGGGCTCAGCCGAGGCCGGCGCACCCGAGCTGCTCACGCTGGGATCGAATGGCGCGGTCAAGCAGGGCCTGGTCGTCGGCCTTGGCATCACGTTGATCTCGCGGTTCGCCGTCGCCCGCGAGCTGCGGGACGGCACGCTCTGCGAGATCGGCGTGGCCGGCACGCCATTGACCCGTCCGTGGCACGTGCTGTTCTCGTCATCCGGGCCGCGACGGCCGGCGGTCCGGGCGTTCGGCGAGTTCCTCCGCTCCGGACGAGGCCGCGCTATCATAGAAAAACTCCTATGAAAGATCAGCTAATCTGGCCTTTTTTTAATTACAAAAGCTACCTAGGCTCAGGGCATGTTCCAAGCAGGAGTTCGCGCGTACCGGGAAATCTACTGGGATCCCCAGTACCAGCCGCGTGACAGCGATGTTCTCGCCGCGTTCAGGCTGATTCCGCAGCCGGAAGTGGCGCCGGAAGAGGCTGCGGCGGCCGTGGCGGCCGAGTCGTCGACCGCTACCTGGACGACCGTGTGGACCGACCGGCTGACGACGCTCGAGCGGTACCAGGCGCGTGCGTACTGCCTGGAGCCCGTGCCAGGCCGCCCCGACCAGTATCTCGCCTACATCGGCTATCCCCTCGAGCTGTTCGAGGAGGGATCGGTGACCAGCATGATGGCGTCGATCACGGGAAACGTGTTCGGTTTCAAGGCGATCCGGGCGCTGAGGCTGGAGGACCTGCGCATCCCGGTCGCGCTGGTCAAGACCTTCCAGGGGCCGCCGACCGGGATCCAGGTCGA
>JASHXJ010000256.1 GCA_030043595.1 Trebonia sp. | reverse complement strand
GCGACGCCGTAGCCGAAGACCGCCTGCACAGCCGCGGAGGCGAACCAGGTCACCGCGCAGACCGCCGCCGTGGTCGCCAGCACCGCGAGCACGCCATAGGCATTCCGGACCGCGAGGAACGTCGCCACCAGCAGGGCGAGCAGCAGCCACAGCGTGGCGGTGACGTGGTGCGCCGCCAGCAGCCACGCGGCGCCGGCGCCGAGCACCGGCGGGGTGACGTACCCGGCGAGCGCGGTGAGCACCGCGCCGGGCCCGGTCCGTCTGCCCCGGGTCACGGTCTCGCCCGAGGTGTCGGAATGCAGCCGTATCCCCTCAAGCCGCCGCCCGCTCAGCAGCGAGACCAGGGCGTGCCCGCCCTCGTGGGCGATCGTGATTGCGTTCCTGGCCAGGTGCCAGGCCGTCGCGTTCAGCACGACGAGCAACGCGACAAGGCCGCTCGCGGCGATGACCCACGCGGGCGGCACGGCCTGCGTCCCGGCCAGCCGCTCCCAGAACACCGCCATAGCTGACAGGTTAAGCGCGCCAGGACACTGCCGCTGGCGTACCGGTGCTGCCGAAATTGCTAAGTCCGGAGCGGTTATTGCAGCGGGAAGCATTTGTCCATGCTACAAACGAGAGAACGATA
This sequence comes from Trebonia sp., assembly GCA_030043595.1. Classification (GTDB taxonomy): domain Bacteria; phylum Actinomycetota; class Actinomycetes; order Streptosporangiales; family Streptosporangiaceae; genus Trebonia. The sequence continues at coordinate 14,113 of JASHXJ010000256.1, read as the reverse complement.
AGCGGTTCTGTCCGGCATTGTCCGGGAGCGGGGGCGATCGAAGTATGGGCGGGATAGCGGCTGATGCCGGAGCGGACGATAGGCGCACGGTTAGCGCGCCGGCGAGACCTAGCCGGACGCCAGCTGGCCCCCACGACTGGGAGGAGGCGGCAGAGCCGCTCACCACGATCATCAAGTCGTACATTAATCACCCAGGGACAGGAACGCTCATGCTGGGCGCCTTCCTTGTCCTTAAAGGCTATGTGCTGTCCAAGGGCAACATTCCCATCGCGCTGGGCATCCTGCAGAATGCCGGACTGCCCACCATCGTGGTCGGTGGCCTGCTCTCTGGCCTGCCTATCCTGGTCGCCGCCGTGCTGGCGGGAACGATCTTCAACGCGCTCACGCACCGCAGCGAGGCAAGAAAGTCCGTGAAGGGCCTGCCGCTCTCGCCGCAGGCAATAGTCGTGCTGGCCACGGTTGTGCTGTCTTTCATCTGCACCCAGTGGCCCTTCATGATTATCGCCGCGGTAATCGGGCTCGCGACCGGCGCGATCAACCGCATGAACATCCCGCCGCTTACGATTGCCGCGTACCTGGTAGCCCTGGTTTTCGCGGTATACGGAGTGACCGTGATGCTATACACGGTGTGGCTGCCGACCGAGAAGCTGACAATCGCCGGTGTCAACCCGTCGCCGGTTGGATATGTACTGGCCGACAATCCGGGCGGCTGGATAACCATCCTGGTCAGTCCGCAGAACGGCATCGTCTCCTACCGGGACGCGAAGGTGACCTCCCGTCAGACCTGTGAGCAGGCCCCGCACGACTCCTGGTCGCAGTTGACGGACGCCGCGACACTGTGGCAGGAGATCACTAAGTGGCAGCCGCTGGCCTTCTTGCACCAGACGCCCGAGCCGCCGTGCTGACGAGGCCGTGGCCTGACGGCCATCAGCTGATCTGAATCGCCTCGGTCAGCCGGTAACGCCGCGCCGGCTCATCGGGACGCGCCTGTGCTCCGTCCACTCGGCGAGCTGGTCGGCAAAGTGCGGGCTGTGCGGGTCGCCGGAACTGCCGCCTGGTACGACATAGCTGGCGGCCGCGGGGTCCGCGAGGTCGACCACCTGGCGGTACACGGACAGGCTCGTCACGGTGAACTGGCCGCCCTGCCGCCACCCGTAGCCCGCCGCCTGGATGGTGTCGGCATCCCCGCCCATCGGTACCCCGGCAAGTCGGCCCCCGTCCAGGCTGCCGGACAGCCCGCCGGACGGCCCGCCGGACAGCCCGGCGGACAGCGGATGGACCCGCTCGGCCTGGTGCACATCACCCCACCGCCACCGCACCGGGTCAGGCCCGCCGTGGCTCACCGCCGCCGCCCACGCGCCCGCGAGGGCTGCGGGCAGGACGGCAAGCACCCGCTCGGTCCGTTCGCGGCCCCGCGACTCCCCGCCGCCGGAAGCCGAAGGCGGTACCGGCCCGCCGAGCAGCTCCCACGTATCGTTGGCCAGCCACCGCCGCACCATGCTGATCATCGGCACCGGGTTGCCCGACGCCACCCACTCCCACGTGCGCGGCCCCAGCAGCGGCCGGTACAGCGACTCGGCGAGCGACCGCTGGAAGCACGCGTACAGCAGCGCGGGCGACGAGTCGGCCCGCAGGTCCCCGTCCCATCCGGCAAGCAGGACCCGCGCCTCCTCCGCGCCGCCAGCGGGAAACGGCGCAAGACCGCCCAGCAGCGAGCACCAGGAACGCGCCGCCCACGAGACCGTGTCCGCCTGCATGCCCGCGAGCTCGTCCACGCCAAGCACCGCGGAACCCGCCAGCAGCGACCGCAGCCGCTCGGCACGGAACGGCTGCCCGAACGTGTACGAGATGTAGGGCGAGTCCCCGTCCACGATCGCGTTGTTCGCCGTCATCACGAACCCGGCCGAAGGATCGGCAGCCCGCGGCAGCGACCCGAACGGAACCGTGCCCACCCACTCGCACGCCCCGTCCCATCCCGGCACGGGCAGCCGCCGGTGCCCAGGCGCGGAACGCACCGGCAGCTCCCCCCGGCACTGATACGCGATCCGCCCGCCCGCATCGGCGCAGATCAGGTTGTTGACCGGGTCGACCCAGCCCTCCTGAGCCGCGACGAGGGAGTCCACGGAGGCCGCCGTCAGCATCGGCAGCATGCACTCCAGGCCGCGGTCCGGCCGGTACGTCGCGGTGTACTTCAGCGCCAGCGCCATGCCCGACAGCGGGTCGCCGTGCACGACCGGCCCGTGCCTGGTCTCCCACACGGACGTCTGCGTGTCGCCAGCCCCGCGCACCGAGATCCGCTCGGTCCGCACGCTCGCCGGCCGCCAGCCGTCTTCAGTCAGGTAGCTGGCCCCGTCGAACCGCTCGATGTACAGGTCCTGGGTGTCGGCGTCGCCGTGCGTGATTGCCCACGCCACCGCCCCGTTGAACCCGAAGTGCGGGAACCCCGGCAGCCCGGGGAAAGTCGCCCCGCTGACAGAAAACTCCGGGCATCCCACGCAGCACTGCCAGTAAACGTTCGGCACCTCCAGCGCGCGGTGCGAGTCGTTGCAGATCACCGCCCCGCCGTGCGCTGTGCGCCGGGCGCTGACCGCCCACGCGTTCGAGCCCGGCTCGGTCTCGGCGAGGAACCCCAGGTGGCTGGCCACGTCGGACAGCGCCTCGTCCAGCAGCCGCGACAGCCGCCCGTCCGGCGGCACGGCGAGCGGCGAGCCGGCCGGCGGCCTGGTCTCCAGCCGCCCGAACGCGTCCGGGCCGATCCGCGCCAGCAGCACCCCCTGCACCAGCTTGAGCTGCCAGTGCCCCATGAACACGTGCCGCACCTTGAACGCCGCGACCGAATGCCACGGCTCCCACGGCTCGACCGGGTAACGTCCCGGCAGGGGCGAAGCGCCGTCCCGCAGCGCCTGGTTGACGCCGTCCGCGTATGCCGCGAAGGCCGCACTCAGCAACGGCGACATCGCGGCGACATCCCGCTGGGCGGCCGCCGCCAGCCCCAGCCGCCGTGCCAGGATGTCCGCGCTGACCGCGGACGGCCCGGCGATCTCGGCCCACCGCCCGCAGGCCCGCCGCCGGTCGTAGTCCATCTGAAACATGCGGTCCCGCGCGCAGGCGTAGCCCATCCCGAACCAGGCAGCGGCCGCCGTCTCGCCCCGCACATGCGGAATCCCGTACACGTCGCGCACGATCGTGACTTCGCCCGCCTCGCTGCCGGCTCTCAGCCGGTCGTTCATAAAGACAATTATCCCGAACGAGCCGTCGCGCCTGCCCCAGCGCAAGCTGACTTTTCCGGCCGGCAACGTCTAGAGTGCTGCCATGTCATCCCCCTCGCGGCTCGAAGCCTTCATCAGCGAACCCCGGAACGTCATCGTCGCGGGCATCCGCAAAGACGGACGCCCGCACCTGTCCCCCAACTGGTTCTTCTGGGACGGCGAGAAGTTCTATGTCTCGACGACCAGCAAGCGCGTGAAGTACAACGTGTTCCGCCGCGACCCCAGGGTTGAGCTCGTCGTCGACGACGCGACCGGCCACCGCTATGTCCACGTCTCGGGAACCGTGGAGATCCGCGAGGACGTCCGTGCCGAACTTCCCCGCTTCCGCGCCATCCGCGAGAAGCACGGCCGCACGGTGCCGCCCGACGAGGAGCTGGCTGCGGAGCTGATCGCCGACAACCGCGTCCTGCTGGCCATCACGCCATCGGGCGCACCGCAGACCTGGACGGCCGTCGGCCTGGACTGACCGGCAGCCCCGTGCCTACCCGGCCGCGGCGAGCGCAGGCTCCTGCTCGCGTACCAGCCGGATGATGTTCGCGTAGTCGACGGCGTCGCCTTCGGGGTCGTAACCGCGGATCAGCAGCGTGCTGACCCCGATGGCGACGTAGTCCAGAAGGGATTCTGCGATCTGCGCATAGCTCCCGACCAGCGCGGTTGAGTTTCCGGCCGCGGTCGGCGTCTTGGCGAGCGGGGTCCACAGCCGCTTGTCGTGGATCTCCGCCTGGTCGGCGAACTGCCGCAGCCGCAGCGAGCCCTCCGATCCCCTGTGGTCGAATACGCCGCCGCCGCGGGCCAGTTCGGCCTCGAGGATCCGGTGCGCCCGCGCCCACGCTTGTTCCTCGGTGGCGGCGGCGATGGGCCGCAGGCTCACGCTGAACCGCGGTGAGCGCCCGTAGGGCAGGGCGGCGGCTCGCACGGCCGCGATGCGGGCCGCTATCGCGGCGAGCGGCTCGCCCCAGAAGGCGTAGACGTCGGCGTGCCTGCCGCCGACCCGGACGGCGTCGGGGGAGGCGCCCGCGAAGTACACCGGCAGGCTCCCGGCCGGGGGACGGACGGCCGACCAGCCGCCGGTCACGCGATAGAACTCTCCCGCGTAGTCGAACGGTTCCCGTGCGGACCACTCCAGCCTGACCAGCTGGAGGAACTCATCCGAACGCCGGTACCTGGCCGCCTTATCCGAGGTGTCGCCGTCCCGGAGCTGGTCGGCGTCGTCGCCGCCGGTGATCACGTGCAGGGCGACCCGCCCGGGATGGAACGCGTCAAGCGTCGCGTACTGGCGGGCGGCGACCGTAGGCGCGACGAACCCCGGCCGGTGCGCCAGCAGCACGCCGAGCCGGTCCGTGGCGTTCAGCACCTGGTTCGCCACAGTGAACCCGTCTGGCGAGCTCGACGAGTGGCCGACCAGCAGCCGGTCGAAGCCGGACTCCTCGTGCAGTCGCGCCATGCGGGCCGGGTAGTTCGCGTCCGATGCCCCCTGCCCGGAGAGCGCGTTGTGCACCGACGCGTTGACCAGGGAGCCGATGAACTCGATTCGCATGCTTTCCTGTCTTTACTCATCTAAACCGATCAATATAATAGACAATATGACTCCAACCCCCTCCGTATGCAAGCTCCTCGCCGACCTGCATGCCTACCGCCTGGAGAACATGGCGAGCGCGGACCTGCAGGTGAACATCGACCAGCGGCGGCTGCTCGAGGAGACCGCCGACCGGAGCGCGTTCGTGCGGCCAGGCGACGTGGTCGAGCCGTTCACCCTGCCAGAGGTACTGGGCGGCACCGTCGACCTCGCGGAACTGCTGGAGGCGGGGCCGGTCGTGCTGCTCTTCTTCCGCTATGAAGGCTGCCCGGCCTGCAACATCGCGCTGCGCCACTACCAGGCCGAGCTGTACCCGGCGCTGGCCGAGCTGGGCGCCACGCTCGTCGCGGTCAGCCCGCAGGTTCCCGGCAAGCTCGCCGCGATCAGGAACCGCTTCGGCCTTCCCTTCCCGGTGGCGTCGGACACCGGCAGCCGGCTGGGCCGCCGGCTCGGCATCACGTTCACGGCGAGCGAGGCGTCGCAGGCCCACATCAGGGCCAGGGGCGGCGACCTCGGGGAGGTGCTTGGCACCGGCACATGGGAGCTGCCCATGCCCACGATCGTCGTGATCGGCCAGGACCGGGTGGTCCGGTTCGCTGACGTGCACCCAGACTGGCTGGTCCGGACCGAGGCGGGTGTGGTCATCGAGGCCGTCCGCTCGCTGGTCCGGGTCCCGGCCTGACCGCGTAAACAGACAGGCAAGGAGATCTCATGCAGGTCGAGTTCATCGGCATCGCCCACACCAGCGACTACTCCGAGACCAACGCCCTGGCCGGGCCGGTCGTCCAGCCCGAGTACCTGTACCGCCTGGCGTACGTGCACGAGAACTCCGGCTTCGACCGGGTGCTCGTGGCGCACAGTTCGGCCTCACCTGACGGATTCACCGTGGCGGACCAGGTGCTGACCGCGACCGAGACGCTCGGCGTGCTGCTGGCGCACCGGCCGGGGTTCGTCGCGCCGACCATCGCCGCCCGCAAGTTCGCCACCCTTGACGCCTTTCACCCCGGCCGGATCGCGCTGCACGTGATCACCGGCGGCGACGACGGCGACCAGGCCCGCGACGGCGACTTCTCGGACAAGCCCACCAGGTACCGGCGCACCGACGAGTTCCTCGACATCGTCGAGCTCGAGTGGAGCTCCGCCGAGCGCTTCGACTACGAGGGCGAGTTCTACCGGGTCAAGGACGCGTGGTCATCGCTGCGCCCGGCAGACGGTCACCTGCCGGTCTACTTCGGCGGAGCCTCCGACGACGCGATCCGGGTGGGCGGCAGGCACGCCGATGTCTACGCCTTCTGGGGCGAGCCCCTCGACGGAATCCGGCAGCGCATCGCCCAGGTACAGGCCTCCGCCGCGGCCGCCGGGCGGACTCTCGACCGGTTCTCGGTCAGCCTGCGGCCCATCGCCGCCGACACCGAGACGGCCGCCTGGGAACGCGCGCACGAGATCCTCGAGCGCACCCGGGAGCGGGCCGCCGAGTACGTCGGACGGCGGGACACCTCCCAGGCCGAGGGCTCGCGCCGGCTGCTGCGGTACGCGGCGGACGGCGAGGTGCACGACAAGCGGCTGTGGACCGCGCTGGCGAAGGCCACCGGCGCGGCGGGGAACTCCACCGCCCTGGTCGGCAGCTACGAGCAGGTCGCCGAATCGCTGCTCGACTACGTGGCCGTCGGCGCCAGCACGCTCCTGATCCGCGGCTACGACCCGCTGTCGGACGCCGCCGCCTACGCCAACCTGATCCGCCTCGTCCACGACAAGGTCGGCGACGACATCAGCGGCTACCGCGCCAGCGTCGCAGCCTGACCCGTCAAGTCAGCCCTCGTTACCCCAGGGAGTCATCATGACCGCACTCACCGACACGGACGTCCAGCACGCTGCCCTCACCATCCGGCCGCTCCAGCCCACCATCGGCGCGGAAATCTCCGGAGTGGATCTCAGGTACCCGCTGACCGACGCCGTGCGGGATGAGATCAAGGCCGCCATCTTGCAGTACAAGGTCGTCTTCTTCCGCGACCAGGACCTGGACCGTGACCAGCACGCGGCGTTCGCCGCGCAGTTCGGCCCGCTGTACACCCACCCGAGCGTGCACAAGTCCTACGCCGACAAGGTGCCGGCCATCCACCAGATCGCCGCGGTCGATGCCACGAAGTACGAGAAGTACCTCGCGCAGCAGCGGGCCGAAGGCTGGGACCCCTACCACAGCGACACTAGCTGGCGGCTGGTCCCGACCTGGGGGGCCGTGCTGCGGGCGGTCAGCCTCCCCGACGTCGGCGGCGACACGATCTGGGTCGACGCCGGGCTCGCCTACGACGGGCTGCCGGAGGAGACGAAGCAGCAGCTCGAGGGCCTGCACGTCACCCATGACTTCCGGGACGCGCTGGTCAGTGCCGGGCACGACTACCCGATCGTGGCGCATCCGGTCGTCCGCACGCACCGCGAGACCGGCAAGAAGATCCTCTGGGTCAACTTCAGCCAGCACCCGTGGATCGTCGGGCTCGACCGCGACGACAGCAGGGAGCTGCTCTCGATCGTGCACGACCAGTACCGCAAGCCGGAATACCAGGTGCGGTTCAGCTGGCGGCCCGGCTCGATCGCCTTCTGGGACAACCGCGCCGCGGTGCACTACGCGGTCCGCAACTACGCGGACTTCCCGCGCTTGCTCGAGCGGATCCTGATCGCCGACGAGCCGCAGTACGCCGACCTGTGACCGCGGTGCGCCCGGCTGCTCCGCCCGGTCGGGTCAGACGGTAAGGCGGCGCACGGTGGCATACCCGCCGGCCAGCAGCGCCACGGCCAGGACGGCGAGCAGGCCGGTCAGCCCTTCGACGGTCAGCGCCTTGAAGAAGCGGCCGGCGCTTGACCAGGCGTCCGCCCCGCCGATGATCACCAGGACGAGGGCTACCGCCACCGCCTGGGCGGCGATGAAGCCGAGCAAGCCGGGCAGGTTCCAGCGCCGGTAGACGATCCCGAACCACATTCCCCAGGCGAGCATCAGGGCGAGCCCCACGAACGAGGTGAGCCAGCTGAGATACCACGGGCCGGAAAGGAGGTAGGGCACCCGGAAGAAGTGCAGCTTCAGGCCCCAGCCGCCAGTGGCTCGCTCGATGAGCTGCAGCACGGTCAGGCCCAGCGCGTAGACGGCGGCGATGGCGGCGGCGAGCAGCGTGGTCCCGGCATAGAAGGCACGCCGGCTCACCCCGAGGGCGAGCGCGAACGGCAGCTGCCGGGCGATGCCCAGCGCCCCGGTGACGACGAGGTAGACGTAGATGGCGGACAGCGCGCCCGCGTAGACCTGGCCGTTGCGGCCCGGGTAGCCGAGGACGATCGCCGCCGTGATCAGGAAGTCGAGCCCCAGGATGGTCCAGGGACCGGTCACGAAGGTGTACCGGTCGGTCAGCTGGTAGCGGGCGACGCTTATCCAGGTGCTCATGCGCTTGTCCTTTCCCGCGCGGGTGGTTCCGGGCTGCCCACGGCGTGCACCACCAGTTGCTGCAAGGTCAGTGGTTCCAGGTGCAGGTGCAGCGCCGCGGCCCGGGCGCGGTCCGCCTCGTCCAGCGCCCCGGCCACGACCGCCGACTCCTGCGCGGCGACCCGCCTTCGGTTCCAGACCGGGCGCCCGGAGGTGAATTCCGCGACGGCGATCGCGGGGCCGCTGACGCTAGTCGCGCCGCCGCGCAGCTCGTCTGTGCCGGAGTTGAGCACGATCTGGCCCCGGTCGATCACCATCACCCGTTCCAGCAGTCCGGCGGCCTCGTCGATCAGGTGGGTGGATAGCAGCACCGTCCGGGGGTGCTCGGCGTAGTCGGCGAGCAGCCAGTCATAGAAGATCTGCCTGGCGACCGGGTCCAGGCCCGCGTACGGCTCGTCGAACAGGGTTATCTCGGCCCGGGCGGCCAGGCCGATCACGATGCCGAGCGCCGAGCGCATGCCACGGGACAGCTTCTTGATCTTCCGGTTCAGCGGCAGGCGGAATTCCTCGAGCAGCGCGCCGGCCCGCTCGTGACTCCAGTTCGGGTAGAACCAGGATGCCGCCTGGACAGCCTTCCCGACCCGGAAGTCCGGGTAGGCCTGGTCCTCACGGACGAACACCATCTGGCGCAGCACGTGGTCGTTCTCGACCGGGCGGGCGCCGAGGACCCGCACGCTGCCGGCCGACGCGAACTCATGGCCGGCGATGATGCGCAGCAGTGTGGTCTTGCCCGCGCCGTTGCGGCCGAGCAGCCCGGTGATGGAGCCTGATCCGATATCGAAGCTGACGTTGTCCAGGGCGAGCTGGCCGCGGTAGCGGCGGGACAGCCCGGCCACCGAGATCGCTGGCGTCATGGCCTGGTACCTCCCTGCCCGTGGCTGGACTCACGGATCAGCGTGACCAGCTCATCGGCGTCGATCCCCAGCCGGCCGGCCTCGGCGACCAGCGGCTGCACGTACCTTTCGGCGAACCGCTTGCGGCGCTCGGCCAGCAGCCGCGTGCGGGCGCCGGCCGCGACGAACATCCCGATGCCCCGGCGCTTCTCCAGTAGCGTGTCGTCGGTCAGCATGGCGATCCCCTTCGCCGCGGTAGCCGGGTTGATCCGGTAGTAAGCGGCCAGCTCGTTGGTCGAGGGCACCCGCTCGCCCTCGGGCAGGGTCCCGTCCGCGATCTCGTCCGCGAGCCGCTCGGCGACCTGGACGAACAGCGGAGCCCCCTCATCGAGGCCGGCCATCTCCCGCAACAGCGCGGCTCCTTCCTCAGTTCAGTGGTTCATCACTTAAGTAATGTACTGGTGTGCCTGCGCGGATGTCAACGGCGGCTCCGCAACCACCCGGGCGCCTGCGGCGTCTGGAGAATCGTCGGAGTCTGCAGCCGAGCTGAGGGGTGCCTGGCATGCGACGGATCGAAGTCCTTGCCGCCCTAGCCGGCTGGGCGCTGGCAGCCGCGGCCGGATGCGCGGCGCAGCATGCGGACGTCGGCGCTGCCGGTTCGGCGACGGCGACTAGCGCGACGGCGACTAGCGCGACGGCAAGCGGCGGCCCGTCAGGCGGGACGAGTCAGCCCGTGCCCTGGGTCGACGACCCGGCGTCCCCGTACGCCGCGCCGGCCGTGCCCGCGCCCGCGTCCCCTGTCGCCCAGTACCCGGCGTGCAGCGCGGCACAGCTGACCGGGTACCCCGGCAACAGCGTTCCTGGCGCCGGGAACGTATACACCTACTTCGTTCTCACCAACGTGAGCGCGCAGCCGTGCACCATCGAGGGCGGTCCGTCGAGCGCGGTCGGGTTCGCCGCGGACGGCAGCCAGCACGTGCTCGGCACCGCCGCCATGAACCAGTGGGGTTCGCTGATCGGCCCGCCGGTCAACCTCCGGCCTGGGCAGAGCGCGCAGGCGGTCACAGATTCGGGGGTGGCCGGCGACATGTGCTCCAGCAGCGTCACGTTCGCCTTCGTCGCGGTCGCGATCGGCATCGGTGACACCGGGTCAGTCCGCGTCGATTTCCCGAACGGCAAGCCGCTCACCCTCTACCTGTGCGGCGCCGCTGTTCCCAGCGTCCTGGGCTTCGGCGTCCCGGCCCCGAATGCGGGCCCGCCCCCGTCGCCGCTTGACGTGCTCACCGTCAGCAGGTCCATGCCCGGCGCGGTGCCGCCAGGCGGTACCGCCGACTACACGGTGACGCTCACCAACCCCACCGGTCAGGCGGTCGCGCTGACCCCGTGCCCGTCGTACGCCGAGTTCATGGTGGTCACGGGTGCGGGCCAGCCGACCGACCCGCTCAAGGCCACGTCGTACTACTACCTCAACTGCCAGGCAGTGCCGCGGATCCCCGGGCACGCGTCGGTCACCTTCGACATGCGGATCCAGGTCCCCACCGGCTCAGGCACCGCCAAGTACGGCTGGCAGCTCCAGGGCACCGCGCTGGAGACCGGCGGGGTCACCACCCTTGGTTAGCCCGCCCTGATGGCCGGGCGGGGTCCGTGGCTGCGCGGCTGGTCAGCTCAGCAGTGCGCAGGCCACGAGCACCGCGGCGCCGCGGGCCCGCGGTCACGTGCCCAGCGTCACGCCTTCTCCAGAATCAGCCCACAATGAACCATGGCCCCCCTCGTCTTGACGAACGCGAAGATCGTCACGGTTGACGACCAGTTCTCAGTCCAGCAGGCGGTCGCGATCGACGGCGACCGGATCACGGCCGTCGGTCCGGACGCCGCCGTCCGCGCGCACGCGGGGCCCAGCGCCACGGTGATCGACCTTGGCGGCCGGACCGTGATCCCGGGGCTCATCGACAACCACAACCACTTCATCCGTGCCACCGAGCACGTGGAGGTCCGCCTCGACGGCGTGCCCACCAGGTCCGCCGCGCTGGACCTGCTGCGGCGCCGCGCGCGCATCCTGAAACCCGGCCAGTGGCTGCTCACGCTCGGCGGCTGGCACGAGGACCAGTGGGACGGGGAGCGCAGCGAGCTCACGCTCGCCGAGCTCGACGAGGTAGCCGGCGACCGCCCGGCGTTCATCCAGGCCCAGTATGACCACGCCACCGTCAACACGGCCTGGCTGGACGCCACAGCCGTGCCCGCGGCCGACAGCATCCGCAGCACTGGCCGCGTCGGCGGCGGGCTGCTGCCGCTGAACCAGGCCGCGGCGGGCTTTCCCGCGGCGGACGACCCGGAGGCCGGCGTCCGCGCCGCCATGGCCTACTGCAACAGCCTCGGGCTGACCGCTGTCTTCGACCCGGGCGGCGTGGGCGTATCGGAGGCGGCCTACGCGACGGTCCAGGCGATGGCGGCGCGCCGCGAGCTGACGCTGCGGGTGCTCGGCACCCTCGGCGACAGCGCGAACGGCAGCACCGAGGCCGCCGCCCGGGCGTTCGCCAGGCAGGTCCGGCAGATCAGGCCCTTCCAGGGCGACCACTGGTATGACCGGATCGCGATCGGCGAGATCTACTTCGCCCCGTTCCACTGGGACCACGTCGCGCACCCGCCCCGTCCTGCGACGTCCGACATCGAGGCCGCCGTCGGGATCTTGCGGGAAGCCGCGGCCAGCGGCTGGCCGGTGCAGACCCACTCGATCACCACCGAGGGCATCGGCCTTGTGCTGGATGGCTACGAGCAGGTAAGCAAAGAGAACCCGATCAGGCCGCTGCGCTGGTCGGTGACGCACGCCGAGGGGATCACGGCCGCACAGCTGGAGCGGGCCAGGAACCTCGGCGTCACGATCCAGCTCCGCAGCCAGAGCGTCATCGGCAACCAGGGCCGGGCCATCGCGGCGTACGGCGCGCCCGCCGCCCGCCGCATGCCGCCGCTGCGCCTGGTCCAGGACAGCGGGCTCACCTGGGGCCTGGGCACCGACGGGACGAAGGCCGCGCAGATCAACCCGTTCATCTCGCTGTGCTGGGCGGTAACGGGCCAGTCCATCGGCGGGGATCGCGTACTCGACGAGCCCATCACGCGCGAGCAGGCACTCATCGCGCACACGCGGAGCAACGCCCAGCTGATGTTCCGCGAGAACTACCTCGGCTCGATCAGGCCGGGGCTGCTCGCCGACATGGTGGTGCTCGACAGGGACTACCTGACCGTCCCGGCGGACGAGATCAGGAGCATCACGCCAGTGGCCACGATCGTAGGCGGCACGGTCGTGCACGGCGCCCTGCCCGCGTCAGGGCCGGCGGCATGATGTCCCCGGCTACGGTGTCCGCATGAGCTCCGGTTCCGAAGCCCGTTATTCCGAACGCATCCGGCGGCTTGTCGATGTTCCCGTGACCCGGCTCACCGTGGCCCGCGTCCAGCACGGCTACCAGCACCTGACGGCGACGCTCGCCGACGGCCGCGACGTCTTCGCGAAGGCGGCACCCGGCGAGCACGGACACGCCGCCGCCTTCGCCGCCGAGGCGAACGGGCTGCGCTGGCTGGCCGAAGCCGGCGCGCTTCCCGTCCCGCAGGTCCTCGGCGTGGCCGAGGACTTGCTCGTCATCGAACTGCTGCCGCCAGGCCGCCCCACGCCCGACGCGGCGCAAGCGCTCGGCGCCGGCCTCGCCCGGCTGCACGCCGCGGGCGCGCCGGCCTTCGGGGCACCGTGGCCCGGCTACATCGCGAGCCTCCCGCTGGACAACACCCCGGGGCATGACTGGGGCGGCTGGTACGCGGAGCAGCGGCTCGTTCCGTACCTGAAAAAGGCGAGTGCGCTCGGCGCGCTGTCCGCAGCGGACGTCAGCCTGGTGGAGGCGGTGGTGGCGCGGACCGGGGAGCTGGCCGGCCCGCCCGAGCCGCCCAGCCGCATCCACGGGGACCTGTGGTCGGGGAACGTCCTGTGGTCCGGCGGGCGCGGCTGGCTGATCGACCCGGCCGCGCACGGCGGGCACCGGGAGACCGACCTGGCGATGCTCGCGCTGTTCGGCGCGCCGCACCTGGACCGGATTCTGCGCGGGTACACCGAGACCGCGCCGCTGGCCGACGGCTGGCGGGACCGGATCCCGCTGCACCAGCTGCACCCGCTGCTGGTGCACGCGTGCCTGTTCGGTGCCTCGTACGCGGCCCAGGTGCGCGCGACCGCCCGCGCCGCCCTCGCCGCCTGACGGGCCCACGGCTCTGTTCCAAATCTCGTGACGATAACAGTCGCTCGTCTCCGGCGCTGGCGCGGCCGACGATGATTCCCGGATGTCCATTTCCGGGCGATTCCCGGCGCCGCCATGCCCCCGAGGTACCGGATGAATGTGACATCGAGCCGGTCATAGGCGGCTGAATGTCACATTCATCTGGCCCCGACCGGCACCATTAGTGGTCGGGCGCATACAAAGAGATACAGCAGAGACTGGTGTGACCACATGACTGTGGTCCGTGGGGGCTCTGAGGCGCGCGTTCCCCGGCGAACGCGCTCGCGGCCGGACCGGGCGATCGGTCGTTTCGTTCTGTAAGTGGCCGGGTACGGCGGGTTGCGGGCAGTTGTCCAGCGGGGGCGGGGTCCCGGCATTCACAGCGCTGCTCAGGGGGCGAATCATGACCTACGACCCGTTCGGGTCCGGCGACTTCGGCGCGAGCCCGTTCGACGAATTCCTCGCACGGTACTTCGGCGGCACGCCGCAGCGGCCGGCGCAGCGCGTCGACATCGGGCGGCTGATGACCGAGCAGGCCAGGCAGCTCGTCCAGGACGCGGCTGCCCAGGCCGCCGCGTGGGGGGACACCGACCTGGACACCGACCACCTGCTGTGGGCCGCCACCCGGCAGGAGCCGCTGCGCCGGCTCCTCACCGCGGCTGGGGCCGACCCCGACGCGATCGCCCGCGAGATCGAGTCCCGCGCCCGCCGCGGCC
>JASHXJ010000255.1 GCA_030043595.1 Trebonia sp. | reverse complement strand
GCCACTGGCCTGCCGGGAGCACGTGCACGAACGGGCCGCCCGCGTACGCGTCGGCGAAAGCGCCGCGCAGCGCGTTGCCGGCGTCCGGGCCGTCCGGGCCGTCCGGGACGGCCGGGACGCGCGCCGTCAGCCGGGCGGTGCAGGTGGCCAGGATGCCGCGCGGCATGGGCGCCAGGAGCGGGGTGAAGGAGATGACGGGCCGGGCAGACGGCCGGGATCGTTCGGGAGAAGAATCCAGGACCTCCGCCAGCGCCTGCTCTATCTCCGGCGTGTGCCGGTGCGTGCCGCCTACCTTGTACGCGGACACGCTGCCCAGCACCTCGCTGGCGAGCAGGTCCGGGCGGGGCGAGCGGCCGGCGCCCGAGGTGCCCGAGGCCGCGACGATCACGATGTCGCCGGGGTCGGCGAGGCCGGCGACGAGCAGCGGGGCGAGGGCGAGGATCGACGCGGTGGCGTAGCAGCCGGGGGCGGCCACCCGTGTGGACTGAGCGATCCGGTCCCTGGCGCCGGGGAGCTCGGGCAGGCCGTAGGTCCAGCGGCCGGCGTAGGGAACGCCGTAGAACGTGTCCCAGGCCGTCTCGTCGGCGAGCCGGAAGTCGGCGGACAGGTCGACGATGCGCGCCTCGGGCAGCCTGGCTGCCAGCGCCGCCGATTCGCCGTGCGGGAGGGCCATGAAGATGAGCTCGGCGGCGGCGAGGGTCTCGCTGTCGGTGGCGTCGAACGCGCGGCCGTCGAACGCCGGGTGACCGGTGAGGTTCGGATGCGCTTGCGTGACCGGCTTGCCCGCGCTCGATCCCGCCGCGATCGCGGCGATCTCCAGGTCAGGATGCCCGGCGAGCAGGCGGAGCAGCTCACCGCCCGCGTAGCCGCTGGCTCCGGCCACCGCGACCCGTACGCCCATCCTGGTGCCTCCCCGGCCCTCTCGGCCTGCTCGCTTCCGCGACCCGCTTTGAAGGATTATGCAACAGAATGAATTTATATGCAATACGTCAGGCGCCGCCGCGCACTAGGGTGGAAACCTGGCTACGCAGTGATAACTGGCGGCGACGGGAGGGGTGCGGCAGTTGAGGACGAACCGGCCGGCGCGCCGCTGGCTGGCGGTGGCGGCCGTGACGGCCCTGGCCTGGCTGGTGACCGGCCTGGCGGCGTGCTCGTCGGGCGGTCCTGCCGGGAGCGCCACCGGGTCCTCCTGCGGCACCACCCGCACCGCCGCCAACGTGCCCGTGGTGATCAAGGTGACCAGGGGGACGGTGAACTGCGCCACGGTGCTGCGCGTGGAGCAGTCCTACGCGGCGATGATGCGGGCGGGCGACGTGCCGGGAAACGGCGGCGGCGCCCCCGTCACCGTGAACGGCTGGACGTGCCAGGGATACCCGACGCCGCAGGTGCTGCGGACCGGCGACGCCTCGCAGTGTCATACCGCGAGCGCCGAGGTCGTCGCGGTGCTCGAGCTGCCTTCGGCGGGCAGCTGAACCCCGGACGGCATCCCCCCGAAAGAGCCGCTGCCCCCGAAGCTGCCGGTGCCGCTCAAGGTGCCGGTGCCGCCGAACGCGCCCCGGGCGAACATGCCACCGTCTGAGGAGGGCGGGTCGTCGGACGGCGGGCGGACCGCGCTGAGCCCGCGGCTCGTGCTGATCATCTGCACCTGGTCCCGGCCGGACGCCTTGGCCCGGTACAGCGCGGCGTCGGCGGCGGCCAGCAGCTCGGTCAGCTCGCGGCGCGAGCCGGCGTCAAGCGCCGCCACGCCGATGGAGACGGTCACGGGCACCCGCTCCGTTCCGGCCCCGCCGCCGGCGTGAATGGGGAGCTGGGAGATGTGCGCGCGGACTCGCTCGGCGATACGGAAGGCGTCGACCGCGCGTGTTTGCGGCAGCAGCATCACGAACTCCTCGCCGCCGAACCGGCCCGCGAGGTCGTAGTCGCGAAGGATCTGGGTCATCGTGCCGGCGATCTGCCTGAGCACCTCGTCACCCAGCAGGTGGCCGTAGGTGTCGTTGATCTGCTTGAACCGGTCGAGGTCGAGGAGCGCTACCGCGAGCGGGGAGCCGGTGCGGACGGCGCGGGCGACTTCGGCCGCCGCCTCGCGCTCCCAGGTCGCCGCGTTGAGCAGGCCGGTCTTGGCGTCCGCCCTGGCCTCATTGAGCAGCTGCGTATGGCGGAACGACCGCTGCAGCAGGGTGACAAGCGGCAGCGCGATGACCAGCGTGGCGTTGCTGACCGTCAGGCCGAGCGCGACCAGCAGGGCCGCGCACAACTCGGTGACGTCGTTGTGCAGCGGCTCCATCCCCAGCAGGGTGTCCTTGATGCGGGTGGACGGGTCCGCGGCCTTGACCGCGGTCAGCACCAGCGCCTGGTTCACCACCCACTGCGTGAGACCGGTCACAGCAGCGGCCGTCAGCCACAGTTCGGCATGGGCCCACAGGTAGGCCCGCGGGTGGCACCCGACGGGGAGCATGCCGTGGTACACCAGCGACGCGCAGCCATAGGCGATGCCGATCGCCGACGCGGTGAAGACGCGCCGGTACAGCGGCGCGCGCCGCACGCGCCACTGCGTGAGCGCGAGCCTGATCGCCGGGACGACCAGCGCGTACAGCGGGGGCAGCAGGATCACGACGGGGAGTTCCCACACCGCGTAGACGTCCTTCACGACGCCCGCGGGCTCGCTGGAGCGCCTGGTGAGTTCCACCGTGGCGGCACCGCAGCCAAGCAGCGCGGCGAACAGCAGGAAGTCTTCGAGGTAGAACCTGAACCGCACCGCGTCCACGCAGACCCACGCCAGGTAGGCGCAGACCACGAGGACGACGAACGCGCGAAGCGGCCGGGGCAGCGACCAGACGGCGCAGTCCCGGACGCGCGGCCACCGGTGACGAAACACCGTGCCACGCGCGTGATCCATTTGACCTCCCTCGCTTCTGCGATGCATTCCGTCGCGGATCGGCGTTCGCGCGTCGGGTAGCGCACCGTGCAGTGCTAACCCCACATTGTCACAGATTTCACGTGCGCAGTGTCAAAACACGGCTACTGGCTGACAGGAAAATGCACGTGCAGCGGTCTGCTGACGGCGGCGCGAAGCGCCGCAAACCCCGGCGCCGCAAGCGTTCGCAGCAGCCGGGGCGCAGAGGGCCGGCCAGTAAACAGTAACCAAACAGTTATGTTCAGGCGTTTCCCGCGCCGCAGACAGGGGATGTTGCGATATTCAAGCACCTATGAGGGCGCGCCGCGCAGTGATCACGCGGTGACGTCACGGCACCGGACCTCGGCGAGAGGAGAGCGGATGGCGACCACCGGCTGGGCCTAGAGGCCGCTGTCCCGCCGCGGCGAGACACCGCGGTCCCCCCGCGGGCCGCGCGCCGCGGGCAGCGACGAGAGCCCAGCGACGAGAGCCCGGGGAGAAGCCACGGTCCGTTCGGGATGATGACGGGGTTAAGCGCGGAGTACGGCCCCGACCCTGCGTCCGGCCTCGGCCACCGCGGCGTCCCGCGCGGCCGTCGTCTCGGCCACGGTGAGCGTCCTGTCCAGGGCGCGGAAGCGCAGCGTGTAGGCCAGCGACTTGCGATCCGCGCCGAGCTGGGCGCCGGTGTAGACGTCGAACAGCCGCACGTCCTCGAGCAGGTCGCCCGCGCCGGCGGCCAGCGCCGCCGCCACGTCCGCCGCCGGCACGCTGGCCGGGACTACCAGGGCCACGTCCTGGGTCGCCAGCGGGTACGCCGACAGCGAGGGCCCGCGGACCGTCTCCGCCTCCGCGGCGACCGCGAGGACGGCGAAGTCCAGCTCGAGCGCGCAGCTGCGCGGCGGCAGGCCGTACGCGGCGACGACCCGGGGATGCAGCTCGCCCGCGTGCCCGGCCAG
>JASHXJ010000254.1 GCA_030043595.1 Trebonia sp. | reverse complement strand
GCTCGCGCCGCCGCGGACGGTCGGGTCGTTGGCCACGATCATGGCTTCGACGCCCTCGACGACGCCGATGCCGGTGACCACGCTGCCGCCCAGCGGGTACTCGGTGCCCCATGCCGCCAGCGGCGACAGCTCAAGGAACGGCGTGTCGCGGTCGAGGAGCAGCTCGATCCGTTCCCGCGGCAGCAGCTTCCCCCTGGCGCGATGCCGGGCCACGGCCCTGTCGCCGCCCGCGGCGGGCAGCTTCGCGTACTCCGCGTCGAGCTCGGCGAGCGCGGCCAGCATCGCCGAGCGGTTCGCCAGCGCAGCGTCCGAGGCGGGGTCGAAGGCCGAGCGCAAGACCGTCATAGCAGCGACTCCGGGATGTCCGCGAGCCGGGCGCGCACCAGCTCGCCCAGGGCCTTGGCCTGCGGGTCGAACCGCGCGTTGGAGGCGGCGCCCTCGCCGAGCAGGCCGCGCACGATCACGTTGACCGCGCGGAGGTTGGGCAGGACGTGCCGCTCCAGGTCAAGGCCGGCGGTCTCGGGCAGCAGCGCGCGCACCGCCGCCAGGGTGAGGAACTGGGCCAGCCAGGGCCACGCGCGCTCGTCCTCCACCCAGACGCCCAGGTTGGCGTCGCCGCCCTTGTCCCCGCTGCGTGCCCCGGCGACCTGGCCCAAGGGTGCCCGGCGGGAGATAGCGCACTGCCGTTCGGGATAGCGAAGCCGCGGTTCCGGCACGGGCGCCAGCGCCTGTGCGGCGGGGACCGCGAGCGGTGAGTGGGGGATCTCGACCCGCCTGCCATCGGGCAGCACAGCGACGTGCGGCACCAGGGACCCGGGCACGAAGGCGGCACGGAACACCCCGTACGGCGTCGCGGCGCCCGGCGGGGCGGTGAGGTGGAACCCGGGATAGCTCCCGAGCGCCAGGTGCACCGCGCTGTCGGAAAAGCGCCTGCCGACGACGTCCGGATCCTTGCCGCGCGCGACACAGTGCAGCAGGGCGCTCGCCGTCTCCGTCGTGCCGGCGTCCAGATGATCGGTGCGGGCGAGAGTCCACACGGTCCCGTCCGGGACGACATCGGAAAGCTGCTGCCGCACAAGGCCGGCCTTGGCCTCGATGTCCAGGCCGGTGAGCACGAAGGTCACCTCGTTGCGGTAGCCGCCGAGCGCGGTTACCCCGACTTTCAGCGTGTCCGGCGGCGGCTCGCCGCGGACGCCGCTGATCCGCACCCGGTCGCCACCGTCCGGCGTCAGCCGGATCGAATCCAGCCGGAGCACCGCGTCCGGGCCGGCGTAGCGGGCGCCGCCGACCTCGTACAGAAGCTGGGCGGTGACCGTGCCGACCGTCACCGCGCCGCCGGTACCGGCCGGCTTGGTGATCACGGACGAGCCGTCGGCCTCGACCTCCGCGACAGGGAACCCGGGATGACGCAGATCAGGGATCGTGCGGAAGAAGGCATAGTTGCCGCCCGTCGCCTGCGTGCCGCACTCGATCACGTGCCCGGCGGCCATGGCGCCGGCGATCGCGTCGAGGTCGCCGGGTGACCAGCCGAACCAGGCCGCGGCCGTCCCCACCACCAGGGAGGCGTCGGTGACCCGGCCGGTCACCACGACGTCGGCGCCGGCCCGCAGGCACGCCGCGATCCCGAACCCGCCGAGGTAGGCGCTGGCGGCCAGCGGCTCGCCGACGCCGGGGTCACGCAGGCCCAGCTCGCCGGCCCGGCTCGTCAGGTCGTCGCCTTCGACATGCGCCACGCGCACCCGCAGGCCAAGGCTCTCGGTCAGCTCGCGGAGCCGCCCGGCGAGCCCGGCGGGGTTGAGCCCGCCGGCGTTGACGACCAGGCGCACGCCCCGGTCCACGGCGAGCCCGACGCAGTCCTCGAACTGGGCCACGAAGGTGCGGGCGTAGCCGAGCGCGGGGTCCCTCGCCTTGTCGCGGGCCAGGATCAGCATGGTCAGCTCGGCCAGGTAGTCGCCGGTGAGGACGTCGACGTCGCCCGCTTCGAGCAGCTCGCGGAAGGCGGCGGGCCGGTCCCCGTAGAATCCGGAGGCGTTCCCGACGCGCACCGCCCGATGGCCGGCCATGCTGGCACCGGTCACGCCGGCCTCGAACGCCCCGAACGCATCGGGCGCGACGGCTCCCGGCCGGCGCCGGGCGGCCCGGCGAAGGCCTGCGCGATGTCCAGCCAGCGGTCCGCGTCAGGACCAGTGGCCAGCAGGCCGGTGTCCAGCCGGTGCCGCCGCTGGGTGGCGAGCAGGCACAAATCCAGGGCGGTGCCCTCGACGCGCTGCGCGGCGCCGGCCGGCCCCCACGACCAGACGGCGCCGTCCGGACCGGTAAGCCGCACGCCGAAAGGGTCCGCCGGCGGCGTAAGCCCGTGCACCGTGAAGGCGAAGTCCCGGGTGCGCACAGCCAGGTAAGCGATGTGCCGCAACCCGTTCGCAGCCGGATGCGGCAGTTCCAGCGCCTCGGCGACGTCCTGCCCGTGCGCCCACGTCTCCATGAGGCGGGCGGTCGCCATCGACGCGGTGCTCATCGGCGGCCCGAGCCACGGCAGCCGGGTGCCGGCCGGCGCCGCCGTCAGCGCCGCGGCCAGCGAGGCGCGCCCGGCACGCCAG
>JASHXJ010000030.1 GCA_030043595.1 Trebonia sp. | reverse complement strand
GCTCAACCTGATGAAGCGGCTGCAGTCCGCGCACGGGCTGACGTACGTGGTGATCTCGCACGATCTCGCCGTGGTCAAGTACATGGCCGACCGCATCGGCGTGATGTACCTCGGCAAGCTGGTCGAGCTCGGGTCCGGGGCCGACATCTACGAACGCGCCGCCCACCCCTACACGGCCGGCCTGATCGCCACGATCCCGGTGCCCGACCCGAACGCCGAGCGCGCCAAGGGCGGCGCGGGGATCAGGGGGGAGCTGCCGAGCCCGGTGAACCCCCCGTCCGGATGCCGGTTCCGCACCAGGTGCCCGTTCGCGCAGGAGCAGTGCGCGGCCGAAGAGCCCCAGTTGCGGTCGTTCGGTCCCGGGCATGTCGCGGCCTGCCACTTCCCGCTGCACACCCCGGCTAAGGAGGAGGAGGCGGCGGGAGCCGTCGTCACCGCGGTCCGGCCCTGATACAAAGGGGTCTATGACCGATGACACGCTTGCCGACCGGCTTGCCATCAGGGACGTCGTAGAGTCCTGGGTGATCGCCAGGGACTCGGCGGACTGGGACAGGTTCCGTGCCCAGTGGCACGACGACGGCTACATGATGGCGACCTGGTTCCAGGGGCCCAAGGAGGACTTCATCCGGGTCAGCAGGGAGGGGCACGAAAAGGGAGTAAGCATCCTGCACTACACAGGCGCCAGCCAGTCGACGGTGCTGGGGACGCGGGCCATCTCCCAGACGCGGATGACGATCATGCAGCGTGCCGAGGTGCACGGCGTGCTCTGCGACGTGGCGTGCATCGGCCGGTTCTACGACTTCTTCGAGAAGCGCGACGGCCGGTGGGGCATCGTCTTGCGGCAGCCCATCTACGAGAAGGACCGCCTGGACCCGGTGCAGCCCGGTGCCGTGGTCGAGCTTGACCCGGCCCTGCTGCAGCGGTTCCCGGTCGGCTACCGGCACCTGGCGTACCTGCAGGTTCAGGTCGGCTACCCGGTCAAGCCGGACATGCCGGGGCTGCGCGGCCCCGAGGTGGAGGCGCTGTACGCGCGCGGCGCGGCCTGGCTGGCCGGCGAACCGGTCGCGCCCTAGCTCACGAGACCTGTTCCTCCGCGCACGGCGGCGGGCAGGAGCGGGCGTCGTAGTCCGCCTGTGCCGCCTCGATCTCCGCGATGTGCGTGTCGGCCCAGGCCACCAGCTGCCCGATCGTCTCGAGCAGCGTCTCGCCCAGTGCGGTGAGCTCGTAGTCGACGCGCGGCGGGACCGCGGCGTGCAGCGTCCTGGTCACGATGCCATCGCGCTCCAGTCCGCGCAAGGTGACGGTAAGCATGCGCGCGGTGATGCCGTCGATGCCGCGGTGCAGCTCGCTGAACCTGCGGGGCCCGTTGCCGAGCCGGTCGACCACGTAGATCGACCACTTGTCGCCGATCCGGTCGAGCACCGCGCGCGCCCGGCAGGAGCCGGCGGCTGCTGCCGTTTCGCTGCCTGTCGCCGTCATGTAATAGACATTACGCGTTCTCGTAGCCCGAGAATAGTGCTTGACACATCAACCATCTCGTGGTTACTCTTGGGAAGTAACGCACTTCAGCGTAGCAGATGCATCCCTTTCCCCTGGAGGCTCGATGAGCACGACTGCCGTGAATATCCCCGGCTACGTCGCCGGCACCTGGGCGGTCGACCCGGTTCACTCCGAGGTCTCGTTCGTGGTCCGGCACATGATGGTCAGCAAGGTGCGCGGCCGCTTCGACAAGTTCGAGGGTACCATCGTCACCGGCGAAGACCCGCTGGCGTCATCCGTGACCGCTTCGGTCGACCTTGCCTCGATCAGCACGGGCCAGGAACAGCGCGACGCGCACATCCGCAGCGCGGACTTCTTCCACGTTGACGAGCACCCGACGATGACCTTCGCCTCCACCGGCGTGCGCCCGGAGGGCGACAACTTCCTGCTCGACGGCGACCTCACCCTCAGGGGCGTGACCAAGCCCGTGACGTTCAGGCTCGAGGTCAGCGGCTTCGGCCCGGACGCTTACGGCGGCACCCGCGCCGGGTTCTCGGCGACCGCCGAGATCAACCGGATGGACTTCGGCGTGGCCTTCAACGGCCCGATCCCGGGTGTGCCCGGCGGCGTGGCCGTCAGCGAGAAGGTCACCATCAACCTCGAGATCGAGGGCGTGCTGCAGTCCTGAGCCAGCGGCGCGGCGCGCCCGGACCGCGTCCGGGCGCGCCGCGCTCAGCCGTCCGCTTGCTCCCTCGGCGGGTGCTTGCGCAGGTAGTCGATGTACAGCGGGCGCAGCGCCTCGGCGATCTCGTTCTCGCCCGAACCAAGCATGTCCGAGATCAGCGAGGACACCTTGGTGAGGTCGGCGCCCGCCTCGCGGGCATCTCCCACGCTTTCCTCAGCCGCGGGAATCGCGCGCAGCAGCTCCCACAAGAACCCGATGTCGGCGTGATGCAGCGCCCGGCGCATGGCCATGTCGTGCAGCTCGCGGGAAGACAGCGCCTCAAGGTCGGTCTCGGTATCCACGCATGGACTCTACCGTCACACGGCATCGCCGTGACACTGCGGTCAGCGGCGGACCGCGCGCAGCGCGGACGTGACCATCGGCAGCGTGAACTCGCCGTTTGACGTCTCGTGCAGTCCGGCCAGGTAGCCGCGGACCCCGGCGAGCAGCTCGTCCCGTTCGGCCGGTGCCATGACGAGCAGCCGCGAGTGGGTCGCGATCGTGGCGAGCAGCGAGTCCGCGGTGCGCAGCTGCCCGTTCGGGAACTCCGCGCGCTCCGCCGGCGTGAACAGCTCGGGCGCGAACTCGTCCACGCCGTAGTAGGCGGCCTCTGCCCGCCGCCGGGACAGCGACGGGCTGGCCGCGCCCTTGGCGACGGCCTGCAGCCCCGCCACCCACTCCACCCGGTCGTCGTCGCTGTTCCACAGCCCGGCCAGCACCCCGCCGGGCACCAGGACCCGGGCGATCTCCGGCAGCGCCAGGTCCATGTTGAACCAGTGCATCGACTGGCCGCACAGCACCGCGTCCACCGAGCCGCCGGGCAGCGGGATCGTCTCCGCGCTGCCGGGCAGCGCCCGGACCCGGGGGAGCAGGCGGCGGAACTCGGCGAGCATCTCGGGGTCTGGCTCCACCGCGATGACGTCGGCGCCAAGCAGCGCGAGCAGCACGGTGAGCTTTCCCGTGCCGGCGCCGAGGTCGAGCACCCGCGTCCCGGTCAGGTCAGCCGCGGATGGCGTCCGAACCGGGGCAAGACACCATCGCACCGCGGCCTCGGGGTAGTCCGGCCGGTGCTCGGCGTACGCGTGCGCGACCGCGCCGAAGGATGCCCCACGGCGCAGCCTTTCGTCCTCATCCACGGCAATTACCCTACTGGGCGCCCGGCCACCAGCACGCACCGCACCGCCATGTCCTCGCCGGCGATCACGAGGTCCGCGGCGCTG
>JASHXJ010000253.1 GCA_030043595.1 Trebonia sp. | reverse complement strand
AGAGCGAGCGGGATCTTGGTGTCCTGGAGGAGCTCGTTCTGGATCGGCACATTCGTGATCTTGATGTTCGGGTGCAGCGCTTCGAAGCCCTTGATGGCGTTCTCGTAGACGCCCAGCAACGGCTGGTTGGTGGCGTTGTTCCACCAGGTGAGCGTGACCGGCGCGGCGGACGCGCTGGTGCTCGCGCTGGCAGAGGTGGGGGTCGTGGTGGTGGTTGTGCTGCTGCTTGAGCTGCCGCTGCTACACGCGGCGGCCGCAGTTGCCGTGGCCACCGCGACTGCGACGGCGGCAAGTGCCCGGCTGCTACGCATGGATGGTCATCTCCCGAAGAGGTCGGCCCGAGGCAGACGGACGGCTTTGGAGGCTCTGCTGCCGACCGGGCGTTTCGAAAGTTTTTAGCAACACTTTCGACGTGCCGTCATCGTAAAATCGCAGCGCCGTCATGGTCAACCCCTCGTTTCCACTGTGTTACTTTCTTTTTTTCCGGGCTTGTCCCGAGTTCCTTGGACAGCTTAGAGAGATTCCCATGACCACGCGATTCGCGTACGATGCAGCATGGATATCGTGGTCCCACGGCAGCGTGTGATGACAGAAAGTTTCGGTTGGAACAGTCGAAAGGTGGCGCTGTGCGGCATCAGGAAGACGGAACCGCGCGGCAGCAGCAAGGCGGGACTGCGCGGCGGCGCGACGGTCAGCGGCTGCTAGAGCGCAGGACCACGCTCGCCGCGATCGCCGCCGAGGCTGGTGTTTCGCTGCCCACCGTGTCCAAGGTGGTGAACGGCCGCCCGGACGTCGCGCCGTCCACGAGGGCCCGCGTGGAGCAGCTGCTCGACCAGCATCAGTACGCGCGAAGCGGCCTGCGCAGGCACCGCCGCTCGGGACTGGTAGACCTCGTGTTCAACGGGCTGGACAGCCCGTGGGCGGTCGAGATACTGCGCGGCGTCGAGGAATGGGGCGCGCAGCACGAGACGGCGGTGGCGGTCTCATCCGTGCGGCACGGCGACGCCCGCCCGGCGAGCTGGACCAGCGCGCTGGCTAGCCACGACACCGACGGCGTGATCCTGGTGACGACCAGGCTGACCGAACGGCAGCTCGGCCAGCTGCGCAGCGCCGGGATTCCGCTCGTGGTCATCGACCCGGCGAACGCGCCGCCGCCGGAGATTCCGAGCGTCGGCGCGACCAACTGGGCCGGCGGCCTGGCCGCGACCGAGCACCTGCTGAGCCTCGGGCACCGGCGGATCGCCGCGATCACCGGGCCGATCGACTACCTGTGCAGCCTGGCGCGGGTCGACGGGTACCGGTCCGGGCTGGAGCGGGCAGGCGTGCGATTCGACCAGGGGCTGGTTCGGTACGGCGACTTCCAGCATGAGGGGGGCTTCGCGCGCGCCGTGGAGCTGCTCGACCTGCCGCAGCGGCCGACGGCCATCTTCGCCGGCAGCGACCAGCAGGCCTTCGGCGTCTACGAGGCGGCCCGCCAGCGTGGCCTGAGAATTCCTGAGGACCTGAGCGTCGTCGGCTTCGACGAGCTGCCGGTGGCGCGCTGGGCGTCGCCGCCGCTGACCACCGTGCGCCAGCCGCTCGCCGAGATGGGCAGCGCCGCCGCGCAGATGCTGGGCGAGCTCATCGAGGACCGGCCGCTGCGATCCAACCGGGTCGAGCTGTCCACCGAGCTCATCGTGCGCGAGTCGACCGCCGTTCCCGCCAAATCCAGGGAGTCCGGCAAGTGACGCGCCCGCTTGATAAGACCGAGACCGGCACAGCCGCGGAGGGCGGGGACGCGGCGGAACCCGGCAGCGGAAGGGGCGCGGAAGAGCTCGCGGGCGGCAGCGGCGACGCACACCTCCCCGATGGTGCCGACGACGGAATCTGGCGCGATAGCGGCTGCCCGGTGGACGAGCGCGTCGCCGACCTGCTCGGCCGGATGACGCTGGCGGAGAAGATCGCGCAGCTCGGCAGCGTCTGGATGGGCGCCTCCGGCGACGGGGACGGCGTCGCTCCCATGCAAGACCAGTTCAGCGACCAGCTGCCGCCCCTGGACGAGCTCACCGCCTATGGCATGGGGCAGCTGACGCGAGTGTTCGGCACCCGCCCGGTGGACCCCGCCGCCGGGATGCGCGCCCTGGCCGCGCTGCAGGCGCGGGTGGTGGCCGCGAGCCGGTTCGGCATCCCGGCGGTGGCGCACGAGGAATGCCTGACCGGCTTCGCCGCCTGGACCGCGACGATCTTCCCTACGCCGCTGGCCTGGGGCGCGTCTTTCGACCCGGCCCTGGTCGGGGACATGGCCAGGGCATTCGGCCGGACCATGCACGCCGTGGGCATCCACCAGGGCCTCGCGCCCGTCCTCGACGTGACACGCGACCCCCGGTGGGGCCGCACCGAGGAGACCATCGGCGAGGACCCGTACCTGGTCGGGACCATCGGGACCGGCTACGTGCAGGGGCTGCAGTCGGCAGGGGTGCAGGCGACGCTGAAGCACTTCGCCGCGTACTCGGCCTCCCGTGCCGCCAGGAACATGGCGCCAGTCTCCATGGGTCGCCGTGAGTTCGCCGACGTCATCGTGCCGCCGTTCGAGATGGCCATCCGGCTCGGCGGCGCCCGCTCGGTGATGCCGTCCTACGTCGACATCGACGGCGTGCCCGCGACCGCCGACGCGGGACTGCTCGGCGCGCTGCTGCGGGACACGCTCGGCTTCGACGGACTGGTCGTGTCCGACTACTACGCGGTCTCGTTCCTCGAGCTGCAGCATGCCGTCGCCGGCTCGCCCGCGGGCGCGGCCGCGCTGGCGCTGACCGCCGGCGTGGACGTCGAGCTGCCCAGCGTGCGCTGCTACGGAACGCCGCTGCTGTCGGCGGCGGAAGCGGGAGATGTCACGCTGGAGACCGTGGACCAGGCGGTGGCCCGGGTACTGCGGCAGAAGTTCGAGCTCGGCCTGCTCGACCCGGGCTGGTCCGCCATTCCCGGCCGGGACCCCGCGGCCGACGGTTCGTCACCCGTGCCCGACCTTGACCCGCCGGCGCACCGCGCGATCGCCCGCCGCCTCGCCGAGGAGTCCGTGGTCCTGCTGGCCAACCGCGGCGGCGCGCTCCCCCTGCCGGCAGCCGCGAAGGTCGCGGTGGTCGGCCCGCTCGCCGACGACCCGCTCGCGTTCTTCGGCTGCTACAGCATGCCCCGGCACTTGGCCACCCGCACCGACGGCGCGGGCGTGCAGGTCACCACCCTGCTGGCCGCACTGCGCGAAGAGCTGCCCGACGTGGCGTACGCGCCCGGCTGCGACGTGCGCGGCGTGGACAGGTGCGGGTTCGCCGAGGCAGTCGCGACGGCTCGTTCTGCTGACATGGTTATTGCGGCGGTGGGAGACGAGGCGGGACTGTTCGGGCGCGGGACCTCCGGTGAGGGCTGCGACGTGACGGAGCTGCGACTGCCGGGCGTGCAGGAGGAACTGCTGCACGCGCTCGCCGACACCGGCACTCCTGTCGTGGCGGTACTCGTCACCGGCCGACCGTACGCGATCGGCGGGGTGGCCGACCGGCTCGCCGCGATCGTGCAGACGTTCTTCCCTGGCGAGGAGGGCGGCCATGCGATCGCCGGCGTGCTGACCGGCCGTGTGCTGCCAAGCGGCAAGCTGCCCGTGGAGATGCCCGGGTCGGCGGCGGCGCAGCCGTCGACGTACCTGCGGTCGCGGAACGCGGCGCGGCACGGGGGCAGTTCGGTGGACCCGACGCCGCTGTTCGCGTTCGGGCATGGGCTCTCGTACACGACGTTCGGCTACTCCGACCTCGTGCTGTCCGCGGACAGGACGCCGACTGACGGCGCGGTGGAGATATCCTGCACAGTCCGTAACACCGGCACCAGGGGCGGCACCGAGGTGGTGCAGCTCTACCTCAGCGACCCCCAGGCCGAGGTCGTGCGGCCGGTCCGCTGGCTGGCCGGGTACACGCGGGTGCGGCTCGAGCCCGGTCAGGCCAGGCGCGTCGCCTTCCGGCTGCACGCCGACCGGACCGCGTTCACCGGCCTGGTGGGCGAGCGGATCGTCGAGCCCGGGGAGATCGGCGTCGCCATCGGCGGGGCATCGGACGACCTGCCGCTCGCCGGGTCGTTCACGCTCACCGGCCCGGTCCGCGTGGTGGATTCCGGCCGGGTGCTGGTCACGCCGGCCTCGGTGCACGACCTGCCCGGCTGAGCGGGCTGGGCCGCGGCCTCTTGCCAGGGCGGGTGGTAAACATGAAAATTCACGGGTACCAGGGCTATCGAGCCGGGCGCGGTCGGACGGCCGGGCCGCTGGACGGTCAGGGCTCTGGGATACGGCTCACAAGGGAGTTCCCCGATGGCACAGATCGTCCTCGACCACGTGGACAAGGTTTACCAGGGCGGCGTCAAGGCTCTCGACGACCTGAACCTTGAGGTGAGGGAGGGCGAGTTCATGGTGCTCGTCGGACCCTCCGGGTGCGGGAAGTCGACCGCGCTGCGGTCGATCGCCGGGCTTGAGGAGATCACCGGCGGCACTATCTGCATCGGGTCGAAGGTCGTCAACGACCTGCCGCCCAAGGACCGCGACATCGCGATGGTCTTCCAGAACTATGCGCTGTACCCGCACATGACCGTGGAGGAGAACCTGGCGTTCGGCCTGAAGCTGCGCAAGACCCCGCGGACCGAGATCAGGCGGCGGGTCGGCGAGGCGGCCCGCATGCTGGGACTCGAGCCGTACCTGTCGCGCAAGCCCGCCGCGCTGTCCGGCGGCCAGCGGCAGCGGGTCGCGATGGGCCGCGCTATCGTGCGCGAGCCGCAGGCGTTCCTGATGGACGAGCCGCTGTCGAACCTGGACGCCAAGCTGCGCGTGTCCATGCGCGCGGCGCTGAACCAGCTGCACGACCGGCTCGGGATCACGACCGTGTACGTGACGCACGACCAGGTCGAGGCGATGACGCTCGGCAACCGGGTATGCGTGCTGCGGGACGGGCGGCTGCAGCAGGTGGACTCGCCGCAGGCGCTGTTCGACGCGCCGGTGAACCTGTTCGTGGCCGGGTTCATCGGCTCGCCGGCGATGAATTTCGTGCTGGCCGACCTGGGCCGCGACGCAGGCCCTGCGGTGACCTTCGCCGGCTACCGGCTGCCTGTGCCCGCCTCCGTGCTCGACGCCAAGCCCGGCCTGCCGGACTACCTGGGCCGCAAGGTCATCCTCGGCATCCGCCCGTCGGACTTCGAGGACGCCTCGCTCGGGGACGCCGCGTGGGCACGGATGCCGGTCACGGTGGGGGTCACCGAGGAACTCGGCAGCGAGATCCACGCGATCTTCACGATCGACGCCCCGCCCGTGGAGCACGCGTCGATCGCGAGCGCGGCCGATGGCCACGAGGAAGAGGACGAGGCCGTCGCGGTGCTCGCCGGCGGCAAGTCACTGTGGACCGCGCGGGTATCGGCCCGGTCCGCGGTACGGCCGGGGCAGCCGCTCGAGCTCGCGGTCGACACCCGGCGGCTGCACTTCTTCGACCCCTCAACCGGCGAGTCCATCGGCCACCCGCTGGCCTCGGGCAACGGCACGGTGACTGCGCCGGCTCCCGGGGCGGCGGCGGCTGCGGATGCGGCGGCTGCTTCCGCCGGGTCCGCGGGGGCTGCGGGGTCGGCGGGCGGTTGAGCCGCCTCTCCGGCTCCGGGAGTCCCGCGGGCGCGACGTGCTTCACGGGCGCTGGTGCGCATCTCGTGAAGGTCGCGTGCTGGTAACACGGATTTCTGTCCTCGGTCTGCGCTTGCGGACGGGCCGGAGTTTGCCGGGGCTACCGCAAAGCAGAATCGGAGTTTGTGCGATGTCCGGCCCCCCATGGGGTGCCGGACATCGCACAAAGACCTGACCGTGCCCGTGGGCTGCCGATCGTGTCCGGAATGCCCGATTCTGTCGGCATCGGTCCGCGACCCTGCGCAGTGCCCGCGCCGGTACCCGGACATCCTGCCGCGGCGGGCGGGCATTGCGCCGGCACGCGTGGTAGGAGACCCTCAAGAGACAGGCGACGCGATCAACCGCCCTTGGGGTGCGAAGGAGCAGCCGTGACGGTGACAGCGCCACAGCGAGTGAGAGGAGTCACGCATGTCCGGGCAGCTGCACGCCACCATCGCCTACTACGATCCGCCGGTGCGGCCTCCGGCGGGCGCCCGGCCTGATTTCACGAACCTGCCGCTTGGCGGCAAGGCCGTGCGGATCGAGGACATGCGCGGCAGGGCGGGTGAGTTTTCCCTTGACCGCGAAGGGTTCGTGGTCGTCAGCGCGCCGACTCAGGTCAGGAACTTCCACGACCGCGCCGAGGTCGCGCGGGCCTACGTCCCTGAGGTTGGCGAACTGCTGCGCGCGGTGACCGGGTGCCGCGCGACCGCGATGCTGAACGCGCCCGTGGTGCGGCTCAGCAGCAGGGCGAGCCAACGGCCCGCGGGCGCGACGATGACCGGGGACTTCGTGCACGCCGACTACAGCGCCCCGGCCGCGGAACTGATGCTGCGCCGCACGCTGCCGCCGGAGGAGGCCGAGGCCCGGCTGCGCCAGCGGTACTCGATCTTCAACGTCTGGCGGGCGTTCTCGGCGCCGCCGCAGGACGTGCCGCTGGCGCTGTGCGACACCCGGTCCGTCGCGCCGCGGGACAAGCAGCACTGCTCGATCACCCTGAAGATCTCCAGCGGCGAGGTGATGGCCTGGGAGAACATCGCCTACCTGCACAGCGGGGAGCACCGCTGGTGCTACTGCTCGGACATGCGGCGGGACGAGGCGTACGTGTTCCGCGGCTTCGACTCCGATCCGGCCCGCGCCGAGCAGGTGCCGCACAGCGCGTTCCAGGACGAGACCTGCCCGCCGGACGCGCCGCCTCGGGCCAGCATCGAGATCCGGATGTTCGCCTTCTACGACGAGTAGGCGACTTCCGTTACGTCCGCTGGATCGCGCTCGGCTCTCCCGGCTGGGCGGGGACCGCTTGCGGGCGATCGCTCACGCGGAAGTCCAGCGCGTCACCAGAAAGCGCCACGGTCACGTGCTGCCCCGGCCGGAGCCGGCCGTCCAGCAGCATCGCCGACAGCCGGTTGTCGACCTCGCGCTGGATCGTCCTGCGCAGTGGCCGGGCGCCGAACTCGGGCTGGAAGCCGCGCCTGGCCAGCCAGTCGACCGCGTCCTGCGTGTAGTCGACGGTGATGGCCTGCGCGTGCAGCCGCCGGGTCGTCTCATCGAGCAGCAGGCTGGTGACCTGCCGCAACTGCACCTGGTCAAGCTGCCTGAAGAAGATGATCTCGTCGACGCGGTTGAGGAACTCCGGCCGGAACGCCTCCCGCAGCCGGGTCATGAGGCGGTCGCGCAGCGACTCGTCCTCCGCGCCGCCGAAGCCCAGCGCCCGCCTGCTGATCACGTCCGAGCCGAGGTTGCTCGTCATGATGATCACCGTGTTCTTGAAGTCGACCGTGCGGCCCTGGCCGTCGGTGAGCCGGCCGTCGTCGAGCACCTGCAGCAGGATGTTGAACACGTCCGGGTGCGCCTTCTCGATCTCGTCGAGGAGCAGCACGGCGTAGGGCGTGCGGCGCACGGCCTCGGTGAGCTGGCCCGCCTCCTCGTAGCCGACGTAGCCGGGCGGCGCGCCGACCAGCCTGCTGACCGTGTGCCGCTCCTGGAACTCGCTCATGTCAATGCGGATCATGCGGTCCTCGCTGCCGAACAGCGCCTCGGCCAGCGCCCGGGCCAGCTCGGTCTTGCCGACGCCGGTCGGCCCGAGGAACAGGAAGCTGCCGATCGGCCGGTTCGGGTCGCCCAGCCCGGCACGGGAGCGCCGGACGGCCTCGGCCACCACCGACACCGCCTCGTCCTGGCCGACTACCCGGCGGTGCAGGTCTTCCTCGAGCCGGAGCAGCCGCACCTTCTCCTCCGCGGTGAGCTGCGCGACGGGAACGCCGGTGGCGCGCGACACCACCTCGGCGATGTCGGCGGGGGTGACCTCGGGCACGGTCTTCTCGCCGCCGGAGGCGCTGTCGCCGGCTTGCGTCAGCTGGGAGATCTCATCGCGCAGCGCGGCGGCCCGCGTGTAGTCCTCGATGGCCACCGCCTCGTCCTTCTCCCGGCGCAGCCGCTCGAGCTGTTCTTCCCGCTCGCGCCGGTCCCGCGCGGGCGTCTTCGTGCGCAGCCGGACCCGGGCGCCGGCCTGGTCCACGAGGTCGATCGCCTTGTCCGGCAGGAACCGGTCGCTGATGTAGCGGTCGGACAGCTCGGCCGCCGCCACCAGTGCCTCGTCGGTGAAACGGACCTGGTGGTGGGCCTCGTACCGGTCGCGCAGGCCGCGCAGGATCTCGATCGTGTCGGTCACGGAAGGCTCGGGAACCAGGATCGGCTGGAACCGCCGCTCGAGCGCGGCGTCCTTCTCGATGTCCTTGCGGTATTCGTCGATCGTGGTGGCGCCGATGATGTGCAGCTCGCCGCGGGCCAGCGCCGGCTTGAGCATGTTCCCCGCGCTTATCGCGCCCTCCGCGCCGCCCGCGCCGACGACGGTGTGCAGTTCGTCGACGAAGATGATGAGACCGTCGCCGTGCGCGCGGATCTCCTCGATGACCTTCTTCAGCCGCTCCTCGAAGTCGCCGCGGTACCGGGTGCCCGCGACCATGCCGGCGAGGTCGAGCTGTATCAGGCGCTTGTCGCGGAGCGTGTCGGGCACGTCCCCGTCGACGATCCGCTGGGCGATGCCCTCGACGATCGCGGTCTTGCCGACGCCGGGCTCGCCGATGAGCACGGGGTTGTTCTTCGTGCGCCGCGACAGCACCTCGACTGTCTGCTCGATCTCCTGCTCGCGGCCGACGACCGGGTCGACGCGCCCCTCGCGGGCCATGGCCGTCAGGTCGCTGCCGAACTGGTCGACGGTGGGCGTGTCCGACGGCGGACGGCCGCCGGCCTGGCGGCCGCCGCCGCCAGCGATCGCCTCCCCCAGCGATTCGGCGCTGACCCGCGCCTCCGACAGCAGCCGTCCCGCAGCGGACTCGGGATTCACGGCGAGCGCGAGCAGCAGGTGCTCGGGCCCGATGTACGAGGTGCCGAATGCCCTGGACACCTGCCGCGCGTCGAGCAGCGCGCGCTTGGCCGACGGCGTGAGGCTGGGCAGTTCCTCCCGCGGCTGGCCGCGGCGGGCGCCCGGGCGGCAGGCCGCCGTCGGATACGCCTACCGTCGACCAGTTCG